>CAJPFZ010000378.1 GCA_905339355.1 Burkholderiaceae bacterium | reverse complement strand
GCCCCAGCCCCCAGGTCGACAGCGGCATGTGGTTCACCGGCAGCAGCGGGGAGCCCATCGGCAGCAAGGGCGAACCCATCGGCAGCAGTGGCGAGCCCATCGGAAGCAGCGGCGCACCCTGATCGCGGGTGATATGCCATTCCACGGCGCCGTCCTGCGTGAGGTGCTCGGTGGTCAGCTGGCTCACGTCGATCTCCGGCAGGTAGCCCGCGCCGTGACCTTCCAGCGCCAGCACCAGCGCGCTGCCGGGGTGCGTGGTCCGCGTGTGGCGCAGGAAGCCCGACAGCGTGTTGATCGCGTCCATCTCGAGCTTCCAGCGCGATGTCACCTTCATCGACAAGGGCTTGTCGGCGGGGATCTCCACCAGGTAGCTGTCGTCGGCGAACAGGTCGATCAGCGCCGACACGTGCACGCCGCACTTGGACACCTCGACCAGGTTCTTCACCAGCGGATGCTGGGTGATCGTGAGCGGCAGGCCGTCGGGGTAGGTGCTCAGGACCGCGTCGGTGCCGAACGGCGCGTAGACCGCGAGCGTGACGCTGCTGGTCGCCGCGCCCGGCGTCGGGCTGCTGAAGATCAACTTGGGCAGTGCCATGGCGTTCTCTCCTTCTTGGCGCCCGGGGTGTGCGCGATTGCAATATGAATCCCGCTGCGTCGCATTGAAATGCACACTGCAGCGCACCCGAGCCTTTCACAATGAACGATCGCTGGATGATCCGCAAACGCGATGGCTATCACACCCCCTAGCTCGCCTGCGCACGATGTGGCGGTTCCCCCTAGCTTGCAGGAGCCGGTCGTTGCGTCCCTCCCTAGCTTGCAGGCCTTTGGCGCAGGCCGCGCGCCGGCTGGCGGGCGCCGCGCGCTCGTCGAAGCGGTGCTTGGCGCAGCGCTGGCCGCCCAGCGCGCCGGCACGCTCGACGAACTGCTGCGGCGCCGCCCGCGGCTGACGCGGTGGTTCGCGCAGCGTCTGCTGCGCCCGGTGCGAGCCGTCGCCGGCGACGCCGTGCCCGACGATCCGATGCAGGCCGCGGCCTGGCAGCTGCTGCTGCGCGCGTCGCTGTCGAGGCTGCGTCCCGATGGCGCGTCGCGCCTGGCTGCGATCGCGCCCGACGACTGGACCGAGCGCACGAGCTGGCGGCCCTTGCTCGCGCTGGCCTGCCAGCATGGGCTGCTGGTGCCGCCGCAGTTCCCCGACCTGTACCGCGCGCGCCCCGGCGAGTCGCCGGCCGAGCAGCTGTGCGGGCTGTGGGCCGTCGGCCCGAGCACCTTCTACCGCTACGTCGACAAGGGGCGGCGCCTGCTGGCCGACGCGCTGATGGACGTGGCGCAATCGGGCGAGCGGCGGATGTCGCTCGATGCCGTGCTGCAGGACGAGGTCTACGCGCTGCTGCAGCTCGAAGACCCGCCGGCGCGCACGGCTTGGCATGCGCGCCAGGCCGCCGCGGCGCTGACTGCGCACGACGGCTGCGCCGCGCTGTGGCACCTGATGCGCGCCGGCGATGTCGCAGGCGTCATCCATTGCCTGCAGCGCTTTCGCGTCGAACTGGCCAGCGACCCCGCCACCGAGCCGCGCATGCAGCAGCTCGCCGCGCAGGACATCGACTGGCGCCTGCGCTTCTGGCTGTGCCATGCGCGCGCCGGCCTGTGGCGCGTGCGCGGCATCGCGCATGCCGAGCGCGACGCACTCGACGAAGCGCTGCGCATCGCGAGCACGGCCAACGATCGGCTGATGCTCGGCATCGTCTACGGCGCGCTCGGCAAGATCGACGAGTCGCGCGACCCCGACCGCGCGTTCTCCTGCTACCAGGAAAGCGCCGAGTTCCTGCGGCAGGCGGGCCTGCCCGACGACCCGGCCGCCGCCGACGCCGAGGTGCTCGAGGCCTACGTGCACACGCTGGTGCACCTGGGCTGGCTGTACGTGCTGCGCAACGATCCGCGCTCGAAGGCCGTGCTCGACCGCGCCGAGGCGCTGCGCGAACACTGCCCCCAGGCGACCGACCTGCTGGCGACGCTCGAGCAGGCGTGGGGCGAATACTGGCGGCGCAACGGCGAGTTGCGGCGCGCCATCGAGCACAAGCACCGGGCGCTGCACATCTACGAGCGGCTGGGCGACCGGCAGTCGATCCTGAAGACCTACGGCAACCTCGCGCTGATCTACGGCGACGCGAAAGATTTCGCGCGCGCGATCGACTACTCGCAGCGCGTGCTCGGCATGGCGGCGAAGTTCGCGGTCGAGCCGGAGACGGTCGCTGCCACGCACCTGAATCTCGGCGCGGCGTATTTCTGGCAGGGCAAGTACGACCCGGCGATCGAGCACTACGAACGTGCGCTGCAGATCAGCCAGCGCGCTGCCCTGCGCGTGCTGGTGGGCCGCGCCCACTACAACCTCGCCGAGGCCTTCTACAAGCGCTTCCAGGCGCACGACCGCGAAGACGACGAGCGACGCGGCGACGCGCACGCCGAGGCGGCGCTGCTGTGCTGGCCCGAGGTCGGCGGCAACCCCGAGGCGATGGAGGCGACGCGCAACCTGAAGCGCGAGATCCTCGGACCGCGCGACAACGAGTTCTACGACCGCATGCTGCCGGCCGAGGTGGCGGCGCATTTCGACGAGATGTCGCGCATCCAGCGCCAGCGCGCGGCGCTGGCGCTGCCGCTGGCGCCCGAGGACCGCATCGTGGCTCACCTCGCCATCGCGCGCGCCTATCTGGAAATCGCCGTGAAGGAGCGCGAGGCCGCCGTCGCGGTGATCGATCGGCACGGGATGGGCGCGCGCTACACGGCAGAACTGCAGGGCCTGCGCGAGGTGTTCGACCGCCAGCTGAGCCGCGAGCAGCAGCTGACGGCGAAGTGGCGCGAGGCGACCGGCGACCTTTTCGACTGGCCGGGCGCCGGCGCGCCGCTGCTCGAGCACCTGCTGCGCAACGGATCGGTGAACAAGAGCGGCTATGCGCAGCAGTGCCGCGTGTCGCCGGCGACGGCCTCGAAGCACCTGTCCAAGCTGGCCGAGCGGGGGCTGCTGGTTCAGTCGGGCAAGGGGCCGAGCACGCGGTATTCACTGCCGACGTGACCCTGGGCGCCGCTCAACGGTCGAAGGGCCCGGTGGCAAGACGCTGCCGGTACTGCCGTGGAGGAACACCGAACCATCGCCTGCAAGCACGGAAGAAGTTGCTGTGGTCCACGAAACCGAGTCGATCGGCGACTTGGTCGAGCGAGCAGTTCTCGTCGGCAAGGTGCTTCTGTGCGAGCTCTCGCCGCGCATCGTCCAGCAGTTGCTGGAAGGTCGTGCTTTCAGCGTGCAGCCGCCGCTGCAACGTGCGATCGGTCAGTGCCCGCGTGGCGGCGATTTCCTTGCGACGGGGCTCACCCCGGTGCAGCCGCCGGACGATCTCCTCGCTGACGCGGTAACTGGTGCGTGCGTTTCCCAGACTGGCCAACAGCTCATTGATGACACGTTCGTGCACCGCAAGAAGTGACGGATTGCGCGACGGGACCGGCGCGTCCAGGTCAGCTTGCGCAAGCAGGATCTGGTTCTCCGGTTTCCCGAAGAGCACCGGGCATTGGAACGCCCGGCTGTACAGGGGCGCATCCGACGGCTCGGCACAACGCAGATGGACGGCCAGCGGCCGCACCTCGCGGCGCGTCAGCCAGCGGCACAGCGTGACGAGCGAAAGCAAGCCGTAGGTGTAGCGCTGTCTGGGCACCGGCCTGGAGTAGCCCGTGCCGCCCAGCACCAGCCAGCGGTCGCCGCCTTGAGGCTGCAGCTCGAACGTCGCGGCATCGGAAATGACGGCCAGATAGCGCGCGAACTCGTGCAGTCCCGAATGCAGGTCGGGGCTCGAAGCCATCGCATAGCCGACGACGTCGAAATTGACGTGCGTCGATGCGAGGTCCGGATCCAGGCCCAGGGCGGTGTTGCCGGACCATGCCACGGCGAGATCCCACAAGAGGCTGATTTCGTCGGCGCCGAAACGCTCGCTCTGTCGTTCGAGACGCGCCGCATCGATGCCTGCCGCGCTCAACAGGCGCGGCACGCTCAGCCCTTGCGACGCGAACATGTCGAGAACGCCTCTGACCCAGGTGCATGAACTCGTGCGCTGCATGTGCAAGCTGGCCCTTCAAGTCACTAAATGGCTGCGTTGCGATAGTGGCAAGGCGACTCGCCATACCTAGACTTCGACGCAGGCCCTGCCTGTTCGCAATCGAATCATTTCAAGCGAACCCCGGTGGAGTGCGCAAGTTGTGAGTTACCCCCGGCTGACCTGATCGAGGAGACATGAACGTGAAGTTCGCGCATAGGAATTTTCTGATGGCCCTCGGTGTCGTGGTGGCGCTGGGTGCCTGCGGTGGAGGTGGATCCGATGCCCCCAGCATGCAACGGACCACCGCCTACGGGCCGATCGTGGGCACCAATGACGCCGCGCTCTCCGGCACCTACTTCTGGAAGGGTGTCCCTTTCGCGCAAGCGCCGGTGGGCGCCTTGCGGTGGAGGGCGCCGGCTGAACCGACCGCATGGAGCGCGCCGCTTGCCACCGACAAGTTCGGCAACGCCTGCATCCAGAACGGTCGCATCTACGGGCCCGGCAGCAACAACACCTACGACAGCACGATCGCCACCACGCTGAACACTCCCGTCGGCAGCGAGGATTGCCTCACGCTGAACGTCTGGCGGCCCGCCACCAAAGCCGACGGCCTGCCGGTGATCGTCTTCGTCTATGGCGGCAGCAACATCTCAGGCTACACCGCCGACCCGGTCTATGACGGCGCCGCACTCGCGAAGGCAGCTCAAGCCGTGGTGGTGACGACCAACTATCGCGTGGGACCGCTGGGCTTCTTCAACATGGCGCAACTCAAGGGCGGGACCGATGCTGCCGAGGATTCTGGCAACTTCGCTCTCCTGGACATCATCCAGGCCTTGAAGTTCGTCAAGGCCAACGTGGCTGCGTTCGGCGGCGACGCCGGCAACGTCACGCTGATGGGGCAATCGGCCGGTGCCATCAACGTGTGGGCCCTGCTGGCCTCGCCCCTGGCGAGCGGGCTGTTCCACAAAGCGGTGCCACTGTCAGGCGGCATCTCGCTGGCGAGCAACCTGCCGCCCGGCACCATTCCGACTCTGAATCCGCCCGCCGCCTCTGCGAACCAGGCGAACGGCCTCGTGGCCAGGTTGCTCATCGCAGACGGCCTGGCGGCGGACATGGCCGCCGCCCAGACGCTCGTGGCCGGCATGAGTTCAGCCGAAGTCGCAGCCTACATGCGTGCAAAGGATGCCCAGGTCATCCTGTCGACCCTGCTGGCCAATGGTCTCACCGGGTCCGGTCCGATTCCCGATGGAACGGTCGTTCCCGCGAATCCGATCAGCGCCATCGAGGCGGGCAACTACAACAAGGTTCCGGTGCTGGCCGGCATGACCGCCGAGGAGGGCAAGCTCTTCGCGCCCTTTCTGACGCTGTTCGGCGGCCCGCCCGGCTTCTTGATCACGGACGCTGCACGCTTCAACCTGATGGCCGGCTACGACCCCGATGCACCGCCGGCGGTCGCCATCGGCGACATCATCGACGCAGCCTATCTGCCGGCCGACACGCCGTCGACTGGCTGGAATGCGCGAACCGCCCTGATCACGGCAGGCCTGTTCGGCGCCAGCCGGGACAACGTCCTCAACGCCTTGAAAACCCAGCAACCCAACGTCTGGTACTACCAGTTCAACTGGGCCCAGCAACCTGCCCCCTGGGACACCATCTACGGGGCTGCGCACGCGTTCGACTTGCCGTTCGTGTTCGGCAACTTCGGACCGTCGCTGTTCTCCAATGTCGTGAACAGTGCAGCCAACCAGCCCGGCCGCCTGGCGTTGTCGGCGGCGATGATGGCGAGCATCGCAGCCTTCGCGAAGAACGGGGACCCCAACCATGCCGGGCTCGGCGTGACTTGGCAACCCTGGCCGGGCAAGCTGCTCTTCGACGCCACGGCCACTCAGGCAGTCATCACGACCCAATGAGAACCATGGTGGTCCGTCCCCTCAGGCCTTCAGCCGATAACCCGTGCGGAAGATCCATGCAATCACCACCAGCGAGGCGGCGAGAAACGCCAGGGTCACGGCGAGGCTGACGCCGAGGCCCACGTCGGCGACGCCGTAGAAGCTCCAGCGAAAACCGCTCACGAGATACACGATCGGGTTGAACAGCGCCACTGTCTGCCAGAACGGCGGCAGCATGTCGATGGAGTAGAAGGTGCCGCCCAGAAAGGTGAGCGGCGTGACGATCAGCAGCGGCACGACCTGCAGCTTCTCGAAGCCGTCGGCCCAGATGCCGATGATGAAGCCCATCAGGCTGAAGGTCACCGCCGTCAGCACGAGAAACAGCACCATCCAGAACGGGTGGTCGATGCGCAGCGGCACGAACAGCCACGCGGTGGCCAGGATGATGAGCCCGAGCACGATCGACTTGCTGGCCGCCGCGCCCACGTAGCTGAGCACGATCTCGAACGCCGACACCGGCGCCGACAGCAGCTCGTAGATCGTGCCGGTGAACTTCGGAAAGTAGATGCCGAACGATGCGTTCGCGATGCTCTGCGTCAGCAGCGAGAGCATCACCAGACCCGGCACGATGAACGCGCCGTAGCTCACGCCGTCGACTTCGGGAATTCGCGTGCCGATGGCAGCGCCGAAGACGATGAAGTACAGCGAGGTGGAGATCACCGGCGAAATGATGCTTTGCATCAGCGTGCGCCAGGCGCGCGCCATCTCGAAGCGGTAGATCGCGCGCACGGCATGCAGGTTCACGATCATGAGCCGTCCTTGAGCAGACCGACGAAGATGTCCTCCAGCGAACTCTGCGTCGTATGCAGGTCCTTGAACCCGATGCCGAGATCGCTCAGGTCCTCAAGCAGCGTGGCGATGCGCGCGCGCTCGCCCTGCGTGTCGTAGGTGTAGACGAGTTCGCTGCCGTCGGCCGACAGCGCGAGGTCGTAGGCGGCGAGCGCCGGCGGCAGTTGCGCGAGGCTTTCGGAGAGCTGCAGCGTCAGCTGCTTGGTGCCGAGCTTGCGCATCAGCTCCGCCTTCTCCTCGACCAGGATCAGCTCACCCTTGTTGATCACGCCGATGCGGTCGGCCATCTCTTCGGCCTCGTCGATGTAGTGCGTGGTCAGGATGATCGTCACGCCGGTGGCGCGCAGCTCGCGCACCAGTTGCCACATGTCGCGCCGCAGGTTGACGTCGACGCCGGCGGTCGGCTCGTCGAGAAACAGCACCGTCGGCTCGTGCGAGAGCGCCTTGGCGATCATCAGGCGCCGCTTCATGCCGCCTGACAGCGTCATGATCTTGTTGTCCTTCTTGTCCCACAGCGAGAGCGCCTTCAGCACCTTCTCGATGTGCGCCGGGTTCGGCGGCTTGCCGAACAGGCCGCGGCTGAAGGAGACGGTGTTCCATACCGTCTCGAAGGCGTCGGTCGTCAGCTCCTGCGGCACCAGCCCGATCAGCGAGCGCGCGGCGCGGAAGTCGCTCGCGATGTCGTGGCCATCGACGAGGATGCGGCCGGCGCTCGGCGTGACGATGCCGCAGATGATGCTGATCAGCGTTGTCTTGCCGGCGCCGTTGGGCCCGAGCAGCGCGAAGATCTCGCCACGGCGGATCGCGAGGTCGATGCCCTTGAGGGCGTGAAAGCCGGAGGCGTAGGTTTTCGAAACGCCGGTGGCCGAGAGGATGTCGTGCATCGGCGCGAGGATAGCGGCAGACGCGTGCGGCCGTCTTTGCCGCGCGCTCAACCCCTCGGCGCCGCCGCTGAGGCTGTGCGCGTCGATCAACGCTACGGCCGGATCGCGACGACGACACGGCCGTGCGCGCGGCCGGCGATGAACTCGTCGAACACGCCAGGGAGGTCGTCGAACGCGATCGTGCGTGTCGTGCCGGCGAGGTGCCGCGGCTTCAGGTCGCCGGCAAGCCGGCTCCATACCCGCTGGCGCAGCGGCATCGCGGTGTAGCCGGAGTCGACGCCGAGCAGGCTCACGCCGCGAAGAATGAACGGCATCACCGTGGTGTTGAGCTTGTGGGACGCCGCGAGGCCGACGCTTGCGATGGTGCCGTTCTGCTGCATCGTGCTGGCCATCCAGGCGAGCACGTCGCCGCCAAGGTTGTCCACGGCGCCCGCCCACAGCGCCTTGTCGAGCGGGCGGATCTTGGTGATGTCGATGGACGAGCGCAGCATCACCTCGGCGGCGCCGAGCCCCTGCAGGTACTCGCGCTGATCCTCCTTGCCGGTCAGCGCGACGACGGCATAGCCGAGCCCCGCGAGCATGTCGATCGCGAGGCTGCCGACGCCGCCGGTGGCGCCGCTCACGATCACGCGGCCGTTGGCCGGCCGCAGGCCGTTCTCTTCCATGCGCACGACGCCAAGCGCCGCGGTGTAACCGGCGGTGCCGAGCGCCATCGATTCGAACAGCGACAAGCCCGCCGGCAGCGGCACCACCCAGTCGCCGGGCACACGGGCGAACTCGGCGTAGCCGCCGTGGTGGGCGACACCGATGTCGTAGCTGGTCGCGATGACCGCGTCGCCATCGCGGAAGCGCGGATCGTCGCTGCGAACCACCGTGCCCGCGAGATCGATGCCACCGATGCAGGGAAAGCGCCGGATGATCGCGCCCTTGCCGGTGGCCGCCAGCGCGTCCTTGTAGTTGACGCTCGAGTAGGCCACGCGGATCGTCACCGAGCCGGGGTCGAGCCGGTCTTCGCTCAGCTGCGCCCAGCCGGCGCGCGTGGCGCCGCCGTCCTTGTCGCCACCCTTGTCGATCAGATAGGCCTTGAAGCTGTGCATGTCGAAGTCACCTCGTCGATGAGTGCGACCGACGACGGATGCGCGGTCGCACGCTCAGGCGCATTTTGCGTGACTTCGGCGACGCGCGGAGCGGCAGGCGCTACAGGCGGATCAGGTTGCCGTTCTCCACCCGGACCCGGGTGCCGACCTGCACCGAGGGATCCTCGGCGTAGTCGAAGTGCTGCGTCTCGCCACCTTCGAGCCGAACGGTGACGCGAAAGACCTTCTTCTTGTCCATCTTGTTCTCGATCCGGTTGCCGGCATAGGCGCCGCCGACGGCACCGATGATGGTGGCCAGATCCTTGCCTTTGCCGCCACCCACCTGATTGCCGATCACGCCACCCAGCACGCCCCCGGCGATGGTGCCGATCACGTTGGGCGAGTCGCCCTTGACTTCGACCAGATCGACCGACTGGACCGAGCCGCAGGCCGCGCAAGCCGCGACGGCCATGGGCCGCGCGCCTTGAGGCTCGAAGCGGCCGTTGCCATTCGAGTTGCCTGCGAGCTGACGCTCGAAGCGCGTGCTCGTCTCGCGCCCGGCGCTCAGAAGGTACCCATCGGCCACCAGCGCGCCGCGCAGCTTGTCCTTGCGGCGAACGACATAGGTGCCTTCGTAGACGCCGCGGCGGACCTCCGTCAGCGCGATGCGGCGCGGGATGCCTTCGACCGACACGCGTGCCGTGCCACCCGGGGCGCCGGTGAGCGCGAAGCTCAGCTCGTCTCCCGGCCGGATGCGATCGGGCCCGGAGACCGTGAAGCCGGCGATCGGGGCGTGGCCGTTGGGCGCCGGGTCGGGCGCGCCACGCAGCAGCGAACGGCTCAGCGTGGCGGAGTCCGAGCGGCCGTCCTTGACCACACGGGCCGTGACGAGGCTGCCGGCGCTCAGGCGATCCTCTTCGCGAATCGTGTACCGGCCTTCGTAGTGCCCCGGGCGCACCTCGCTCATGCGCAGGCCGGTGCTCGCACCTTCGATCTGCAGCATGACCAGCGCGCCCGGCGTGGCGTCCAGCCGGAACGCCAGCACGTTGCCGGGGCGAAGTCGCCGCACCGGGTCGACGCCGAAGGACGCGATCGTCGCTGACGCGACGGTCGAGTAGACCTGCGCCTGCGCGGCCGATGGCCATGCCATCGGAACGGCTGCGGCAAGTGCGAGCGCGAGGATCGAAAGTTGGCGGTTGATCTTCATGGTGTCCCTCTGTGTGGTGGTGGACCATGGCGCCGTTTTGTCGCTCCTGATCCGGGCGCGGCCCCGTGGCCGCTCGCCACCGACATGAACACCGATGGCTGCGTGTCAACAACGCGCTCGCCCGCCGCCAGGGCGACGGCGGGCCTCGCGCGTGGCTGTAGGACAGGGCGCCGAGGCGCACAGGCGTGGGCACTGGCGCTTGCACGGGATACTGTATGAATATACAGTTCGCCTCACCACCGGAGATGCAGATGAATCACCAGCTTCGCCAGAACTACCGCCCGACAGTGAACCGGCTTCCCGCTTGGCTGCAGCGCGTGTGGCGTTGGCTGTAAGCCCCCTGGGCGAGATGGTGGCGCGCTGAGGCACCAAACATGGTGTACTCGGGCCACGTCACCTCACCAAGGAGTTCAAGATGGCCATCAAGGCACAGAAGAATCGGGCGAAGCTGCACCGCCTGCGCGACAACGTTCACCGCGCCAAGCGTGACCTGAAGTGCGGCACGCCGGGCGCGGCCGAGCGGCTGAAGATGCACCTGGCGAGCCGGCTCGCCTACGCGGAAACCGGAAAGTAGCGAGTTCCGGCGCCTGGCCCTGCCATCAGGTGCCGAGCCGCCGGGCGAAGAACGCGAGGATCTCGTCGCGCGCCGCGATCGTCGGCTGGCCTGCTTCGTCGATGAGGTGCGCCGTCACCACGCTGTGCGGGCTCGCGACCAGATGTTCGAAGAACGGCGCGAGGCCGTCGCGCCGCGCGGCGTTGTCGGGCAACACACGCGCGACGAAGCGCTCGCCGAGGGCTTCGGCATAGGCGGCGAAGCGCTGCGCGGTGCAGAAGCGGTCTCCGGCGAAGCGGTAGGCCATCACGCTCAGGTTCTCGCGCTCCAGGCGCTCCCGCACGGCGGCGATCTCCTGCGGAGCGATCTCCAGCCCGGCGGGATCGTCCAGCGGCAGCGACGGCTGCGACAGCACCGGCGCGAGCATCGCCGGCTCCAGCATCATCGTGAGCGCGAAGTTGCCGGTGAAGCACATTCCGATCGCTCCGACCCCCGGGCCGCCGCACTCGCGGTGCGCGAGCCGCGCCAGCGCGCGCAGCCACTGCGTCACCGGGCTCGAGCGGTTGGCCCCGAGCGCACGGAACTCCGCGCTGACGCAGGCGCGCTTGAACACGGCCGTGGCCTCCTCGACGTCCGGCACGGCGCCGTCGCGGCCGAACAGCGACGGCATGTAGACGGTGAAGCCCGCGTCCCGAACCCAGCGGGCGAAGCGCGCGACTTCGGGGCTGATGCCCGGCATCTCCGTCATCACGATCACCGCCGGCCCGGTGCCGGCGACATGCACCCGCTTGGCGACGCCGTCGAGGCTGATCTCGCGCGGGTCGAAGTCATCGAGCGCGTCGGGTGCGTGGGGCGCTTCAATGGGTCGTTTGCCGGTCATCGGGGCTCCTGAAGGTTGCGATGCAATCGAATCGGATGAGACGGTGCGTGCGTCGATTTCGCCTGGCGCCATTGCATGCGATGGCGCGCTAGACTGCCAGTGTCCGTTTCGACTCTTGTCAGGCGTTTTCAGCCATGCGCGATTTCACCGTCGTGGTGCTTCCGGGCGCCTACGCCACCAGCGTGGCCGTCACGCTGGATGTCCTCAGCGCCGCGGCTGCACTGTCGCCCCGGGTCAAGCTGCCGCGGCCGGCGTGGCGCGTGATGTCGCCGCAAGGCGGCAGCGTGCCGTTGAGCAGCGGCCTTCGACTGGAGACGGTCGCCTTGCCCGGCCGCCCGCGGGCGGACACGTCGACATGGATCATCCCCGGCCTCGGTGTCGACAGCCCCGCCGCCTTGGCGGATCGACTGGCGAGCGACGATGCCCGCCGCGCGATCGAGGCGGTGCGGCGCCACGGCGCTCGCGGCGGTGCGCTCGCCGCGTCGTGTTCGGCCGTGTTCCTTCTGCAGGCGGCGGGCGTGCTGCGGCAACGACGTGTCACCACCTCATGGTGGCTCGCACCGGAACTGCGGCGCATCGAACCGCAGTGCTGCGTGGATGCCGACCGCATGGTGTGCGCCGACGGGCCGGTGAGCACGGCCGGCGCGGCCTTCGCGCAGGCGGACCTGATGCTGCACCTGCTGCGCACACGCCTCGGCAGCGCGCTGGCCGATGCCGTTGGCCGGGTGCTGCTGATCGACGGGCGGCAGGCGCAGGCGCCGTTCGTCGTGCCCTCGATGCTCGCCAGCGGCAATGAACTCGTGCGGCGCCTGACGAGGCGCATCGAGTCGGCGCTGCCGCGGCCGCCCAGCGTGGCGGCATTGGCGGCGGAGTTCGCGATGTCGCAGAGAACGCTGGCCCGGCATGTGCGCGCCGCGACCGGCCTGGGTGCGCTGGCGCTGGTGCAGAGCGTGAGACTGAACCGCGCGCGCACGCTGATCGAGACGAGCCGCATGACGATCGAGCAGATCGCGGCACAGGTCGGGTATGAAGATGCGACGGCCCTGAGGCGGTTGATGCGCAAGGCCGCGGGCGCCGCGCCGAGCCAGTTCCGCTCGGGACTGCACCCGACGTGAAAGCGCCGCGAGGAGCATCGCTCCGCGCGGCGCCGGGACCACTCAGGCGGCTGCTGCGTGCCGCCGCGGGCTGGCGGCGACCCACACGAGCATCGCCATCGCGATGAACGGGAAGAAGACGACGTAGGCCAGTCCGACGAAGGGCGCGGCCATCAGTCGAGCAGCCGCCTTGCCGGTTTGCAGCGCCGCCCGCACGCGGGGCCGCTCGAGCAGCGGCTTGGCTGCGATCCAGACCAGCAGGCCAAGACCGACGAAGGGAAGCAGCACCGCGTAGAGCAGGCCGATGAACGGTGCCGAGAGGAACAGGGCCATGTTCCTCAGCAGCTTCGCCGCGCTCGGCCTCGTCGACGCCGGCGCTTCGTACACGGGAGGCGACACGCGCGGTGTCATCGCGATCACCACGGACGCCTTCGCGGAGGGTTGCACGCGGTGGGCACTCGTTCCAACCACCGGCTCTTCGTGAACCACCAACACTTTGCGCAGGGCACTCATGATTTACTCCTCTTGTGAATCTTTCCTTGGTTGCTTCATGTACTGCATGGCCCGTGCCAGCTGCTGATGCGATGAGAGATTCGCTTTGCAAATCAAGTCGTTAGCTCCACCAAAGGCGCGCTCCATTTGCCGAAGGCCGCGATTGCGGACGCGAAACAGCGCGCCAAGTACATTCGCGCTATTCGGCTCGGCCACACCACTCGAAGAATCTCTTTCAGGATCAACGGGTTAGCGCGCCGCGCCGGGCGCGCGGCAAATATGCACCCGCCGCGGCACGGCAACATCCAAACGCTGGCCTTGCGCATACTCCCGACCTCATGGATTTCATCTACATCCCGCTGCTTGCCGCGGCGGCGCTGCTCTTCCTCAGCCTGGTGCTCGGGGTCTTCTCGAGCCGCGCCGGTTTCCCGCTGCTGCTCGTCTTCCTGCTGGCGGGTGGGCTGGCGGGTGAAGACGGACCCGGCGGCTACCACTTCGACAACTTCCCGCTGAGCTTCTGGGTCGGCAACATCGCGCTCGCGGTGATCCTGCTCGATGGCGGCTTGCGAACCTCGTTCTCGCGCTTTCGCACCGGGCTCAAGCCGTCGCTGCTGCTGGCCACCCTCGGTGTCGTGTTGAGCGCCGCGCTGACCGGATTGGCCGCGATGTGGCTGCTCGACCTCCAATGGCAGCACGGCATGCTGCTCGGCGCGATCGTCGGATCGACCGATGCCGCCGCGGTGTTCGCCCTGCTCAACCGCTCCGGCGTGGCCCTCAACGAGCGGGTGGGCGCGACGCTCGAAATCGAATCAGGCATGAACGATCCGATGGCGGTGTACCTGACGCTCGCATTCATCGGGCTCATCACCGCCGCCGAAGCGGGCGGGGGCGCGGCGGCGATGGGGCTGGCGCTCGCGCAGCAGTTCGGCTGGGGGACGCTGATCGGCGCGGCCGGTGGCTTCGCGATGGCGGCGCTGGTGCAGCGCACGCCCGTCGAAGGCGCCGGAGGCGGCATCTTCGGGCTGCTGCTCGGGTCGGCCGGCCTCGGCGTGTTCGCACTCGCCGGCCTCGTGGGCGGCTCGGGCTTCCTCGCCGTCTACCTGTTCGGTCTCGTGGTGGGCAACCGCACCCAACCGAAGGTGGAAGCGGCGCTGGTGGCGATGGATGGCTATGCCTGGCTGGCCCAGGCCGGCATGTTCCTGTTGCTCGGGCTGCTGGTCACGCCCTCCGACATGGTGATGACCGCGTGGCCAGCGCTCGGTGTCGCGGCCGTGCTGATGTTCGTCGCGCGGCCGGCGGCGGTCTGGCTGTGCCTCGCTCCGCACCGCTTTCGCCCCAACGAAGTCTGGTTCATCGCCTGGGTGGGCCTGCGCGGCGCGGTGCCGATCGTGCTTGCGATCTTCCCGCTGATGGCGGGGGTGCCGCAGGCGATGCTGCTGTTCAACGTCGCGTTCGCGGTCGTGCTGGCGTCGCTGCTGCTGCAGGGCACGACGATCAGCTTCCTCGCGCGCCGTCTCGGCGTGGCGTTGCCGCCGAGCGGCGACGAGCGCCAGGCGCGGAAGGTCTTCGGCGACTTCACGCTCGACGTTGCCGCGGCGATCGGGCCGGTCTGCGAGTTCTACGGCCTCGCGCCGCCGGACGAGCCCGGCATGCCGGTGGGCGAGTGGCTGGCCCGCGCGCTGGGCCGCCCCCCGGTGGTCGGCGACCACCTGGAGCGCGACGCGGCGACCTTCAGCGTTCGCGCCATGGACGGGCCGCGCATCAGCGCGGTGGGCCTCAAGCTGGGCGGCGACGCCTGAGACGGTGTGAACTCACGCGAGTCGTCTCATCGTTGATGCGCCGCAAGGCAGCCGCGCGCGCGTGAATCATTCTTGGACTCATGGACGGTTTCGCCGATCGCGTCGAAGCAGGGCGCCTGCTCGGGCAGCGTCTGGCTGCGCTGGCGCTGGTCGACCCGGTGGTGCTCGCGCTGCCGCGTGGCGGCGTGCCGGTAGCGGCGGAGGTGGCGCGCTTGCTGAATGCGCCGCTGGACCTGCTGCTGGTCCGCAAGATCGGCGCGCCCGATCAGCCTGAGCTGGCAGTGGCGGCCGTGGTCGACGGCGACCATCCCGAGATCGTGACCGACGAGGAGACGCTCGGCATGAGCGGCGCCAGTAACGCCTATGTGCAGGCGAAGGCCCGGGAGGCGCTGAAGGAAATCGCGCGGCGCCGCGCGCTGTACCTGAAGGGCCGCGCGGCGCTGCCGCTCGCCGGCAAGTCGGTCGTCGTGGTCGATGACGGCATCGCCACCGGCACGACGGTGCGCGCTGCGCTGAAGGCGTAGCGCAACGCGGGCGCGGCGCGGCTCGTGCTGGCGGTACCGGTGGCACCGCCCGACACCGTCGAACAGCTGCGGGGCGAGGTCGACGAACTGGTCTGCCTGTTCGAGCCACCGTACTTTCACGCCGTCGGCGTGCACTACGGCGACTTCCACCAGATCGAAGACGACGAAGTGATCGCCCTGCTCGACGCGGCGGCGGTCGGACGGTGAGTCGGGCCCGTTCTGGCAGCACTTACTCGCGGCATGGGCTTCGCGGCGTTTCGCGCAGCCGCGGGCATCATGGCAGCCCCGGCGGCGCGCAGCCGCGGGCTCATCGCCATTCACTCCTTCGACGACTTTCCCACACTCCATGCGCACGCTGCAGATTCCGCCGGCCCTCGAAGAAGTGCTCGGCAGGTCGCAGCGGCCCTGGCAACTGGCGATCGTGATCGCGGCGGGCGCCGTGGTGGCGACCGCGCTCGCGCTGGCCGCGCCGGACGCGTGGTCGCACCTTCCGTGGTGGCGACGCCTGTTCGCGTTCGTGCTGGTGCTCGACATCGTCGCGGGATGCCTGGCGAACTTCACCCGCGGCACCAACGACTACTACGCCGCGTCGGCAACGCGGCGCTGGGTGTTCCTCACCGTTCACGTGCATGTGCTGGTGCTGGCGTGGGCTCTGCAGCAAAGCCTCTTGCAGGCGGGCTTCGTCTGGGCCTACACGCTGGCGGGGGCGAGCCTGGTGAACGTGTTGAGGGGGCGCAACAGCCAGGTGTTCGTCGCCGGGGCCTGGCTGACCTTCGGTCTGGCGTGGATCGTGGCGCTGCTGCCTGCGCCGCCGCCGCTGCTGGCGGTCTACCTCCTGTTCGTCCTGAAGCTCGTGTTCAGCTTCGCGGTCGACCACTACGGCGCCCGTGCGGCGAGCGCAGCTGCTGCATGAACGACGCACCCGTCGAGCGCGCATTGCTGCCCGCCGACCGGCCGGCGTTCACGAGGCTGATGGCGGCCGCCTTCGCCAACGATCCGCTCTTCGTCGACATGTTCGGCCACGATGACACGCCGCAGGGCCGCTCGGCGGCGCGCCGGCAGGCATTCTTCGATTTCCTGTTCGACAAGTGCACGATCTCGCGCGATACGCTGCGCGGCTCCTTCGCGGCGGGCCGGCTCGTGGCCTGCGTCATCGTCGAAGAGGGTTCGCGGCGGCCGCCGCTGCTGCGAATCGCGCTGCGGTTCCTGCGCCTGCTGCCCAAGCTGCCGCTGCGCGCGAGCAAGCTGCTGAACGACTACATGCGCGTGACGCGCCGCGAAGCGCCGCGGGTGCGTCACCACTACCTGACGATGATCGGCGTCGACCCCTCGATGCAGGGCCGCGGCATCGGCTCTCGCCTGGTGCGCGAGGTGATCGCGCGGGCGCGGTCCGCAGGCATGGAGGCGGTCGCGCTCGACACCGAGAACGCCGACAACGTCGGCCGCTACGAGAAGCTCGGCTTTCGCGAAACCGGGCGCGTCTGCGTGGGGCGAACGACGGCCTATTGCATGGTGCTGAGCTTGCGTTCGTGAGCGGCCGTTGACCGCCGGAGGGTTCAGCGCGAGGCAGCACCCGCGATCTCGACGTCCTGCAGAGACAGCAGGCGCCGCGTGTCGATCAGCGCAGCCGCCGCGTCGACCAGCCGCCCGTTGACCGAGTCGCTGACCTCGATGCCGGCGGCGGGCAGGCAGCATGCGAGGTAGGCGATCAGCACATCGTCGTCCAGGCGCGGCGACGCCGATTCGCGGCGGCGCGCGAACGACCACGCGAGCGCCATGCTTGCGCAGCTGTGCAGCGTCACATAGCGCTGCGCGAGGTCCATCACGCGCAGCGAGTCGTGCGCCAGACGCTCGATCCGCGTGGCCTGTTCGCAGTCCCGAAGCCACTGCTGCCAATGGGCGTGCAGGGCAGCGATCGCGGGGCCGCAGGCGCCGCTCGGCACGTCCAGCCGCAGGAACGCTGCGGCCACGCTGTCGCTGCCCTGGTTGCTCAGCCGCATCTCCTGCTGCGCCGGCCATCCGGCGCAGGCGTGATGGGGCATGACGAGGCGCTCGACGAGCGCCTCGTCCGCTGCCGTCGGGCGGGTACTCTTCGCAGCCGCCAGTTGCTCGCCGAGGCTGCGAAGCTGGCCGGCGATGAGCGACAGGTTGACCTGCGTGCTGCCGTCGAAGAGGCTCACGACCTGGCTGTCGCGCATCATCTTCTGGAAGATGCCGTGCGGGTACTCGCCGCGCACGTAGTGGCGCGCGCCCAGCACCACCGCGAGTTCGCGGCCGATATGTTCGGCCTGCGTGGGCACGTGGTACTTCGCAATGGCTGACAGCACGCTGAGTTCGCCCGGCAGCGCGGCAATCGATCGGCTCACGATCTGTGCGGTGAGGTCGGCCGCCAGCATGCGTGCGTAGCTTTGCGCGAGGCGCGCCTTCACGACGGGGATGTCGATGACGCGCTTGCCGTAGAGCTGCCGCTTGCGTGCGAAGTCGAAGGCGAGCCGGAACATGGTGTCGACCGCGCCGAGCGAGAAGCCGCTGCACAGGATGCGCGAGATCTGCAGCGTCTTCAGCACCGTGTAGAGCGCGGGCTCCTCGCCCTTGAGCAGCGAGTGTGCCGGCGCTGCGTGCTCGCACAGCTCGAAGCCGCTGATGTCGGCGCCGCGAATGCCCAGCGTGCGGATCTTCGGGTGGGCGCGCCAGCCGTCGGTGCCTGCCGGCGGCTTGTGCAGCCACCACAGGGCCATCTCCGGCGCCCGGCCCGGCCGCTCGATGCGCCCGAGCACCGTGGCGCTGCCGCCGAGCTGGGCGTTGTTGATCAGCCACTTGGCACCGTTCAGGCGCCAGCCGTCGCCGTGTGGGCGCCCCGTGACCTCGTTGGCGAGGATGTCGCTGCCGTGCGCCTTCTCGGTGAGCGCGAGACAGCCCAGCCGGCCGGCACGCACATCGCCGGCGAGGTGCAGCTTCTGCGCCGCGGTGCCCGCGAGCCACACGGGGATGCTGCCGAGCATCGTCTGGCCGAATGCGATCGCGGTGGTCAGGTCGCGGCGCGACACCAAGCGCCCAAGCAGCACCAGCTGTTCCGGCTCGGTCAGCCGGCCGCCCTCGGCCGCGGGGATCAGCATCTCGAAGCAGCCGAGCTGCTGCAGGGCGTCCAGGTGGCCCTGCGGAAAGCGCTCGGCTTCGTCGAGCTCCAGCGCGGAGTGGAAGTTGACGTGGGAATGGGGTGAATCAGGGTCGCCCAGTTCGCGTTCCCATTGTTCGCCGAGTGCCAATGCGCAGCGGTCCATCGGTGCTCCGTTCAGTCGAAATCGAAAGAGTTTGCGGGCGCCGACGCGGGTGCAACGAGCACCCAGGCGGCATCGGCGCCTATGCCGAAGCGGGCCTGCCAGGCACGAGCCGCGGGTGCGTCGGCGGGCGCGCAGGCCGCATCCCAGCGCCATTCGGGGCCGGGATCGCCTCGTGTCCATTGCAGCAGCTGCAGCGCGCCAGCGAAGGCGGCGAAGGCGCCGGAGCCGGTGGCCTTGAACA
Organism: Burkholderiaceae bacterium; assembly: GCA_905339355.1. Lineage (GTDB taxonomy): Bacteria > Pseudomonadota > Gammaproteobacteria > Burkholderiales > Burkholderiaceae_C > Albitalea. Next base: position 280 of record CAJPFZ010000378.1, on the reverse strand, counting down.
GCGCCTCCTTGAGGCACCAGGCCAGGGTCCGCGCAGCCGGCAAGTCGCAGCCCAGGCCGCGGCGCAGCGCCTCGGCTTCGCGAGGCCGCACCAGCGCGGCGAGACTGTCGGCGCGCATGGCGTCGAAGGTCTCGGTGTCGACGCCGATCGGCGTGCGCGCAACGGCGGCCATGGCCTCGTGGCGGCTGTGGCTGATCGACAGCGTGCTCGCATCGAAGACGGGCCGCCCGTCGGCGCCGGTGCGCACGCTCGCCTGGCTCGGGAAGCGGCAGCTGCCGGT
>CAJPFZ010000377.1 GCA_905339355.1 Burkholderiaceae bacterium | reverse complement strand
CTTCGCTTCGAAGGAGACGTAGGCGAGGCGGCTGCCGTCGGGCGACCAGGCCGGCGAGATGATCGGCTCGCGCGAGGCCAGCGCCGTCTGCGCGTTCATGCCGTCGGCGTCGGCGATCTGCAGTTCGAAGCGGCCGGCGCTTTTGACGACGTAGGCGATGCGTGTCGAGAAGATGCCCGGCTCGCCGAGCAGCTTTTCATAGACGAAATCGGCGATGCGGTGGCCGGTGGTGCGGCCCTGCTGCGCCGTCATGACGTAGGCCAGGCCGCCGAGCGAGGCCTGCTTCTGCACGTCGTGCAGGCGGAAGCGCACCTCGTAGCGGCCGTTGGCGGCCGGCTGGATGCTGCCGACGACGAGCGCATCCGCGCCGCGCGATTTCCAGTCGGCGAAATTCACCGCGGCGTTTTCGGCGAGGGACGCGTTCGCCTCGACCAGCCGGAACAGGCCGCTGCGCTCGAGGTCGGCGCGGACCACCATTGACACGGCGCGGGCGACGCCCGGCTCGCCGGCGAAATCGGCGATGGCGATGGGGATGCGGTTGGCGCCGGCGCCGGTGATCTCGATGGTGAGCTGGGCGCGCGCGGCAAAGGACAGCGCGAACAGGACAAGCACGAAAGCGGCGCGAATGAAGGCGGTCATCATCACTCGGGTAGGAAAGTAATCCGGGAATTATACATTTGCCTCACTCCTCCAATGGCCGGAACTTCAGTTCCAGCGCGCGGCTGAACAGGTCGCCCTGCTCCGGCTTCGGCAGCGGGCTCGATTTGAGGATGGCGCGCTCGATGGCGCTGTCATAGGCGGCATGGCCGCTGGATTTTTTCAGCTTGACGCTGAGGATCTCGCCGCTCGGCAGCTGTACGACATCGAAGACCGCCTCGGGGTTCCCCCTGATGTCGGGCGGCAGCATGAGGTTGCCCTTGATCTTGCCCTTGATCTTGCCGATGTAGTCGGCCGTCGCCTTGCTGCGCGCCGAGGCGCTCTGGGCGGCCTTGATGGCCGCCAGTTCCTGCTCGGCTTTGCGCGCCTCGATCCGTGCCGAATCGCGCTTGAGTGCATCGGCCATGAGCTGACGGCTGGCCTTGTCGGGCTCGGGCTTCGGCTCGACCTTCGGCACAGGCTTCGGTTCCGGCTTCGGCTTTTCCTTTTCCTTGAGGGCGATGTCCGGCTTGGCCGGCGGCGCCGGCTTCGGCTCGACCTTCGGTTCCGGCTTCGGCTCGACCTTCGGCGGCGGCACCGGTTCCGGCGCGGGCGGGGCGACGGCGGCAGGCGCCGGGGGCGACGGCACGGCGCGCACCAGTTCCACCTCGACCGCCTCGGGCGAGCGCGTCTGCCAGCGGATGCCGTAGACCAGCAGGATCGCCAGGGCGATATGCACCAGCGCGGCGAGCGCGGCCGAGGCCGCCTTGCCGGGATCCGCCCGCTCGTCCAGGACGGCGCTC
>CAJPFZ010000376.1 GCA_905339355.1 Burkholderiaceae bacterium | reverse complement strand
GCGACGCGGCTCAGCTCGAGCGTGCGCGGGTCCTGCGGCCGCGCGCTCAGCGCGACCTCGATGCTGCGCACCGGCAGGCGGCCTTCGTTCCAGCGGCCGGCATCGGCGTTTTCGAAGCGGGCGGAGACGTTCGCCGGCTGGTCGAGTCCGGTGGTCTTGGCCTCGGCGCGGCCGCTCAGCGCCGTGACCGGCAGCGTGGCATGCAAGGCAGACAGGTCGAGCGCCTTCGTGCTCGCCTGCAGATCGCCCAGCGGCCAGGCGGCGAAAGGCCGCAGCGCGGCGCGCAGTTCGAGCGACTGCTCGGGCCGCGTCTCGCTCGGCGTGGCGCGCAGCGTGGCCTGCAGCACCGGCTCGTCCAGCGGGCCGGCGAGCGTGCCGGCGGCCTGCCAGGCCACGAGGTTCTTGCCGCCTTCCTGCGCCAGCGCGACCTTGGCGTCGAGCGCGAAGGGCCGGGTCGACGCGATCTTCGCCGCGCCGCTCGCCTTGAGCCGGTCCCAGGCGAGCGACAGCTCGTCGACGCGGTGCAGCGCGCCGCGTTCGCTGCCCAGATGCAATTTGGCACGCACGTCGCGCAGCGGTTGGCCGCGCAGCGGCGGCGCGTGCACTTCGCCGACACGCAGCGCGCGGATGTCGATCTCCACCGGGAGCTGCAGCCGCTCGGGCGGCTTGCGCGGTTCCTTCTTGCCGTCGTCCGGCGGCAGGGTCACGTCGACCCGCCGCGCCCGCAGCTCGTCCATCACCACGCGCGCGCGGTAGGCCGTCCATGGCGCGTGTTCGAGCCGCATGCCGCGCCAGCCGACATCCGTCATCACCAGCGTGCCGCCGCCCGGGATGGCGAACTCGATGCGCTCGGCGGCGTAGTCGCCCCACAGCGTGCCCTTGCCGCCCTGGATCTGCAGCCCCGGCAGGCGCGACAGGATCCACGCCGCCCCCGATTCGCTGCGCACCGTCCACCACAGCCCGCCGCCGGCGGACACCAGCAGCAGCACGATCAGCAGCACGACGCCGCTGATCAGCCACGCCCACCGCCGGCGGGCGCGCGGCGGCGTGGGGTCGGGGGCGGCGCGCTCGTCCATGCCCGTCTAGAACGTGATGCCCACGCTCAGGTGCACACGCGCCTTGCGCACCTCCTGCCCGTACGCGAGGTCCAGCCGCAGCGGACCGACGGGGCTGCGCCAGCGCAAGCCGACGCCGTAGCCGAGTGCGGGGTCGAGTTCGTTCCAGTTCTTGGCCGCGTTGCCGGCATCGACGAAGGCGGCCCACCAGAACTGCGGCCGATCCTCGAAGATCGGCCGCGCGATCTCGACACTGCCGGTCCACAGCACGCGCCCGCTGGTCACGGTGCCGTCGACCATGGGCCCGAGTGTGCGGTAGGCGTAGCCGCGCACCGAGTCGTCGCCGCCGGCGCGAAACAGCAAGGTGTCGGGCACGCCGACATGGTCGCGCGCGAACACCTGGCCGGCCTCGGTGCGCAGCGTCGCGTACCAGTTGCCCGGCAGCGGCTTGTACCAGGTGAGGCGGCCGAAGGCGCGCGTGAAGGCACCGCGTCCGTCGGTGATGCCGTCGTCGCGGATCTCGCGGCCGACGGCGTAACCCGCGGCGCCCTGCAGCGACAGGCTCAGCCCCTTCGTCGGCAGCAACAGGCTGTCGAGCTCGCGCCAGGTCCAGTGGTAGTTGGCCGACGCCGCGCCGCTGTTGGCGACACCGGCGTCGGTAGTCACCGTCGCATGCGTCAGCTCAGCGAAATAGAGCCGCTCGATGTGCTGCGAATCCTGGGCGCGGCCGGCGCGTGCGCTCCACGAGCGGCGCACTTCGTCGGCCGATTCGAGGTGCTCGATGCTCCCGGACGCGACGTTGCGGTACAGGTTGTTCAGCGGGTGCGAGATCACCTCGCCCTGCCACGACCTGAGCGACGGGCCGAGCTCGAACTTGTTCTTCGCCGTGACGCGCTTGCCGAACAGCTTGCGGTGCGTGTGCTCGAGCGTCAGCCGGGGGCCGACGTTGGCGCTGTACCCCACGCCCACCGTCGCCGCCTGCAGCGGCAGCTCCTTGACGCGGATGGTGACCGGTGCGGCCGCAGCCTTGGCCGGGTCCGGATCGATCTCGATGACGGCGCCTTCGAACAGGCCCACCTTCAACAGGCGGTCCTGGTAGTCGAGCAGCCGCAGCTCGCTGTAGGCGTCGCCTCGGCGAAAGGTCGACAGCCGCCGCACGCTGCGTTCGTCGTAGCGCTGCAGGCCTTCTATGGTGACTGGCCCGAAGCGGAACAGCGGGCCGCTGTCGGCCACCGCCGTGAGCGTCACGCTGTTCGTTTCGGCGTCGACGCGCGCCGTCGTCGTGGCCCAGGTGGCGGCCGGATAGCCTTCTGCGCGCAGCCGGGCCAGAGTCAGGTTCTTCGCGTCGCTCCAGGCCGACTGGCGAAACGGTTCGTCGGCTTTGAGCGGCCAGCGCCGGCGCAGCGAAGCCAGTTCCACCACTGCGTCTTCGTTGCCGGCCTCGACGGCCTTCTGCAGGTCGCCGGTCACGTCGAAGGACCACTTGGAGATGCTGGCTCTCGGCCCCGGGTTCACGGCGACGCGCACGCGCGTGTCGCCGTTGCCGTTGGCGGCGCGCGCGACGCGTACGGTCGGGTTGAAGTAACCCTCGGTCTCCAGCAGTGAGCGCGCCTGCGCCGGCGCGGCGGCAATCAGCCGGTCGAGCTCGGCGCTCGTGATGCTTTCGGTGGCCGGTGCATTCTGGAACCGCGCGAGGTCGAGGTAGGACTGCAGCAGCTTGCGCAGGTCGCCGGGCGCGTCGATCTCGAGCTCGTAGATCGCGCGCTCGATCGGCGCGTCGGCGGCTGCGTCGGCGGCCTGGGCGTCATCCTTTTTCGAGAAGAAGGGCAGGCTGGAACAGCCCGCCAGCCAGAGCACCGCCAGCACCGCTGCCACGGCGTGGCCCGCGAGCCGTGGCAGCGTGCGGCTCATTTGCTGAGCAGACGCATCGCCCCTTCCAGCCCCTGCAACGTGAGCGGAAACATGCGCTGGTTCATCAACTGCTGGATGATCGCGATGCTCTGCCGGTAACCCCACACACCTTGCGGCTCGGGGTTGATCCAGGCGAACTTCGGGAACGCATGCGTGAGCCGTTGCAGCCATTCGGCGCCGGCTTCTTCGTTGTTGTATTCGACGCTGCCGCCGGGCTGCAGCACTTCGTACGGGCTCATCGTCGCGTCGCCGACGAAGATCAGCTTGTAGTCCTTGTTGTACTTGCGGATCACGTCCCAGGTCGGGAACTTCTCGCTGTAGCGGCGGCGGTTGTTCTTCCACATGAAGTCGTAGACGCAGTTGTGGAAGTAATAGAACTCGAGGTGCTTGAACTCGCTCTTGGCGGCCGAGAAGACTTCTTCGACGCGGTGGATGTGCTCGTCCATCGTGCCGCCCACGTCCATCAGCAGCAGCACCTTCACCTTGTTGTGGCGCTCGGGCACCATCTTGATGTCGAGGTAGCCGGCATTGGCGGCAGTCGAGCGGATCGTGTCATCGAGGTCGAGTTCTTCTTCCGAGCCTTCGCGCGCGAAGCGGCGCAGGCGGCGCAGCGCGACCTTGATGTTGCGCGTGCCGAGTTCGAGCGTGTCGTCGTAGTCCTTGTAGGCGCGCTGGTCCCACACCTTGACCGCGCTCTTGTTGCGGCCCTTGTCCTGCCCGATGCGGATGCCCTGCGGGTTGTAGCCGTAGGCGCCGAAGGGCGAGGTGCCGCCGGTGCCGATCATCTTGCTGCCGCCTTCGTGGCGCTCCTTCTGCTCCTCGAAGCGCTTCTTCAGCGTCTCCATCAGCTCGTCCCAGCCCATCTTCTCGATGGCGGCCTTCTCTTCCGGGCTGAGTTCGAGTTCGAGCTTCTTCTGCAGCCATTCGAGCGGAATGTCCTGCGAGAAGTCGGTGAGCATCTCCACGCCCTTGAAGTAGGCGGCGAAGGCGCGGTCGAACTTGTCGAACTGCGCTTCGTCCTTCACGAGAGAGGTACGCGCGAGGTAGTAGAACTTGTCGACCGTCGGCCCGGTGTCGTCGTCGATGACGCCCGCCTTGATCGCTTCGAGCAGCGTCAGGTACTCCTTGACGGACACCTTGAGCTTGGCCGCGCGCAGCGTGAAGAAGAAGTTGATCAGCATGGCATCACCGGGTGGTTCGTGCCGGTCGAACGACGAGGATACACGCCCGCGGCATGCCCGGCGCGGCGCAGGGCTACGGGTGGACGCGCTTGGCCTTCACCGGCTTGGCCGGCGCCTGGTGGCGCTTGAGCCAGTCGAAGAACTCGCCGTACCAGAGCCGGGCGTTGCGCGGCCTGAGCACCCAGTGGTTCTCGTCGGGGAACCAGACCAGCCGCGCATCGACGCCCTTGGCCTTCAGCGTGTTGTAGTAGGCGAGGCCCTGCTGGTCCGGCACGCGGTAGTCGAGCGCGCCGTGGATCACGAGCGTGGGCGTCTGCATGGCCTTGGCAAAGGCGTGCGGGCTTTGCGCGTTCACGAGGGCGGGGTTGTCCCAATACCATGCGCCCAGCTCGCGCGCGTGCCAGGTGTAGGCGTCGTCGCTGAACATCGCCGTCCAGTCGAAGCAGCCGGCATGGCAGACGTAGGCGTTGTAGCGCCCCGGCGGCACGTGGCCGTTCATCCAGGCCACCATGAAGCCGCCGTAGCTGCCGCCCGTGGCGTAGACGCGCTTCCTGTCGGCCCAGGGCTGGGCGAGCAGCCAGTCGGTGCCGGCCTCGACGTCCTGCAGTTCGAGCTCGCCCCAGCGGTGGGTGATGCTGTCGAGGAAGGCGTGGCCGAAGCCGCTCGAGCCGTGGTAGTTGACGCAGGCGACGACGTAGCCTTGCGCCGCGAACACCTGGTTGTTCCAGCGGTAGTGAAAGGTGTCGCCGCTGGCCGCGTGCGGCCCGCCGTGGATCGCCTGCAGCACGGGGTACTTCTTCTTGCGGTCGAAGCCCGGCGGGTAGACCACCCACATCTGCACCTCGTCGCCCTGCGCACCCTTGAGCAGCACTTCGTCGCAATGCCCGACGCCGAAGTCGGCCAGCAGGTCGTCGTTGAAGCGCTCGATGCGGCGCGCCGGCTCGTCGCCCCTGCGGGCGTGCACGCGCACCGGGTGGTCCATCGCGTCGGCCGCGCTCGCCAGCACCTCGCCGGCCAGGTCGAAGCCCTGCACCCATCCGCCTTGCACGGCAACGCTCGGTCGGCCGCCTTGCAGCGGGTAGCGATAGACGTGGTTGCGGCCGCGGTCTTCGGCGGTGAAATAGAGCGCGGTGCCGTCGGCCGCCCACTTGAGCGGTGCGTGCACCGAGTGGTCCCAGCGCTGGCTCACGAGCTGCCACGCCTGCCCCGTCTGCACCAGTGCGAGGTGGGCAGGCATCGTGTGCTTCTTGCCCTGGTGGCTGGCGAGGAACGCCACCGTGCCGCCGTCCGGGCTGTATCGCGGCGACTCGAAGTCCCATTCGGCGTCGAGCGCGAGCGTGCTGAAGCGGCCCGTGCGCAATTGCAGCTCGGCGAGCGCCTTGCAGTGGTCGTTCTGCTTCTGCGGCAACGGGTCGAACGCGAAGACGATGCGCGTGCCGTCGGGCGAGATGTCGAAACCGTGCGCGTCGGGGTCGGCGCGCGGCAGCTCGTAGTCCGTCCCCTCGAACAGATCCTTGACGCGGCCGCTCGCCACGTCGAGCACGTGCAGGTGCGGCACGCGCCCCATCGGCAGGTTGCGGTCCCAGTGGCGATACCAGCCGTCGCTGGTGACGTAGGCGCTTTCCTTGCGGTCCTTGAACTCGCCGAAGCGCTTGGCTTGCGCCTTGCTGCCCTTCAGTTCGGGCCAGACCCAGGACACGAAGGCGATGCGCTTGCCGTCGGGGAACCACTTGAAGGCGTCGATGCCCGGCGCGAAGCGGCTGGCGCGGCGCGCTTCCCCGCCATCGGGCGGGATCACGTACAGCTGAGGCGTGTCGTCCTTGTGGCCCTCCTGCTCGCGCTGGGCGATGAAGGCGATGCGCTCGCCGCTCGGTGACCAGGCAGCCTGGCCGTCCTTGTCGCCGCACGCCGTCAGCTGGCGCGGACCGCCGCCGAAGGTGGAGAGCAGCCACAGGCTCGCCGAGCCCTTGTTGTCCTCCATCGAATAGCGCATCAGCGAGCACACCGCCTGCGCACCGTCGAGCGACAGCGAAAGGCCGCTGATGCGCTGGATCCGCCACAGGTCCTCGACCGTCAGGGTTTTTTTCTTCATGGCATGTCCGGTGTCGTTGCGCGAGGGGCGGGCCGGAGGAGGGGGCGGCGTTGATCCCCCATCACCGCGGCCGTGCCAGCTGCCACTGCAGATGCGCCTTCACCTCCGGCCATTCGCCGGCGGTGAGGCTGTACATCACGGTGTCGCGCACGGTGCCGTCGCGGCGCAGGTGGTGATGGCGGATCACGCCGTCGCGCCGCGCGCCGAGGCGTTCGATCGCGCGTTGGCTCGCGAAGTTGAAGTTGTCGGTGCGCCAGCCGACGAGCTGCGCGCCGAGCACCTCGAAGGCGTGTGTCATCAGCAGCAGCTTGGCGCTGGTGTTGACGTGCGTGCGCTGCGTGCTGCGCGCGTACCAGGTGTAGCCGATCTCCAGGCGCTCCACCGCCGGCACGATGTCGTGGTAGCTGCTGCTGCCCAGCACGCGGCCGCTCGGCACGTCGATCACGGCGAAGGGCAGGCGATGACCCGCGGCCTGGCCCTGCAGCGCCGTGTCGATGTAGGCCGCGGTGTGCTGCGGCTCGGGCACGGTCGTGAAGCGCAGGTTCCACAGCTCGCCGTCGGCGGCGGCCTGCAGCAGGCCGTCGAGGTGCCGCATCGCGAGCGGCTCCAGCCGCACGCGCTCGTCGGCCAGCGTGACCGGTTCGACGGGCCGCATCGTCAACGGTTGTGCCGCTGCATGAAGACGAGCTTCTCGAACAAGGACACGTCCTGTTCGTTCTTCAGCAGCGCGCCCACGAGCGGCGGCACGGCGACCTTGTCGTCCTTGCTCTGCAGCGCCTCGAGCGGAATGTCTTCGGCCACCAGCAGCTTGAGCCAGTCGAGCAGTTCGGAGGTCGAGGGCTTCTTCTTCAGGCCGGGCAGGTTGCGCACGTCGTAGAAGTTCCTCAAAGCCGCGCCGAGCAGCTCCTTCTTCAGCCCGGGGAAATGCACGCCGACGATGCTCTTCATCGTGTCGGCATCCGGGAACTTGATGTAGTGGAAGAAGCAGCGACGCAGGAAGGCGTCGGGCAGCTCCTTCTCGTTGTTCGAAGTGATGAACACCAGCGGCCGGTGTTTCGCACGCACCAGCTCGCGCGTCTCGTAAACGTAGAACTCCATGCGGTCGATCTCGCGCAGAAGATCGTTCGGGAACTCGATGTCCGCCTTGTCGATCTCGTCGATCAGCAGCGCCACCGGCTGCTCGGAGGTGAAGGCCTGCCACAACACGCCCTTGACGATGTAGTTGTGGATGTCCTTGACCCGCTCGTCGCCCAGCTGGCTGTCGCGCAGGCGGCTCACCGCGTCGTATTCGTACAGGCCCTGCTGCGCCTTGGTGGTGCTCTTGATGTGCCATTGCAGCAGCGGCATCTCAAGCGACTGCGCCACCTCCTCGGCCAGCATCGTCTTGCCGGTGCCGGGCTCGCCTTTGACCAGCAGCGGGCGTCGCAGCGTGATGGCGGCGTTGACCGCGAGCATCAGGTCGTCGGTGGCGACGTAGTTCTCGGTGCCTTTGAACTTCATGGAAGGGTCGACTCGGGAGGGTGTCGGGCCAGTATAAGTGGCCCTCCTTGTCAAGCCCGCAACGCAGCCGGTTGGCAAAAAGAGCCGGTCTTCCGACCACCCAGGACGCGTTCGGACCGCCCTCTATAATCCGCAGTTGATCTGAATCAAGCTCGCTGGACCATGAGAACACTGAACGCTTTCCTCGTCGCCTTGCTGGTCGGAGCAGGCTTCGTTTCCACCGCCGCGGCGCAGGCTGGCGCAGGCGATGCCCAGGCGGGCCAGAAGAAGGCCGCGATGTGCATCGGCTGCCACAGCATTCCGGGTTACCAGTCGAGCTTCCCGGAAGTGCACAAGGTGCCGATGATCGCGGGGCAGAACGCCAAGTACCTGCAGGCCTCGCTCGCCGCCTACAAGTCGGGCGACCGCCGGCACCCGACGATGAAGGCGATTGCCGCCTCGCTGAGCGACCAGGACATGGCCGATCTCGCCGCGTACTTCGAGAACCAGGCCAAGGACCGCGCCACTCTCGCCGACAAGCCGCAGAGCGAACCGCCGGCCGCCGTGGCCGAGCTGCTGACCAAGGGCGGCTGCGTGGCCTGTCACGGTGCGAACTTCAGCAAGCCGAGCGACCCGGCGTTCCCCAAGCTCGCCGGCCAGCATGCCGACTATCTCTACGTGACGCTGAAGGGCTACAAGGTCCAGAACAACCCCCATGTGGGCCGATCCAACCCCGTGATGGCCGGCATGACTGCCAACTTCACGCAGGCCCAGTTGAAGCAGCTTGCCCAGTACATCGGGTCGCTGCCAAGCGAGCTGGCGGTGGTTCCTCAGTCGCGCTTTCGCTGACTGAGAACGCGCATCGCATCGAAGCCGCTGCCTGCAGCGGCTTTTTTCATTCCGGACTCCGCCGAAGCGAAAAAGGGCTTGAGCTTCCCACGGGGGCAAGGTCGATACTGGACGCCATCACTGCCGACCAAAGGACCGACACCATGATCGAACTGACCCTTCCCACGATGACCTGCGGGCACTGCGTTCGCACCGTCACCGAGACCGTTCGCCAGGTCGACGCGCAGGCGCAGGTGGACATCGACCTGCCGCAGCAGCGCGTGAGGATCGAGTCGCAACGCCCGCCCGAAGACTTCCGCCGGGCGCTTGCCGACGAGGGCTACGCGGCGGCCTGATCGGCCACCCCGCGACGCACACGTTTCCCCTCGGTGGCGCTGCCGCGAGCGCTCCTACACTCGGCGCTTTCGAACAACCCTCCGGAGTTGCGATGAAGCGTTCGCTGTCCGTTCTCACGCTGGCCGCCGCACTGGCGGCCACCGCCCACGCCCAGACCTTCCGCTGGGCCAGCCAGGGCGACGTGCAGACCCTCGACCCCGTCTCGCAGAACGAGTCGTTCACCAACGCGATGAACGGCCAGGTCTACGAGTTCCTGGTGGCGCGCGACAAGAAGCTCAACATCGCTCCCTCGCTCGCCACCGAGTGGAAGCAGGACGGGCCGATGAAGTGGACCTTCAAGCTGCGCCAGGGCGTGAAGTTCCACGACGGCCGGCCGTTCACGGCCGACGACGTGGTGTTCTCGATCAACCGCGCGCGCGAGAAGACCTCGCAGATCTCCAACTACGCCAACGCGCTCGGCGAGCCGAAGAAGATCGACGACTTCACGGTCGAGTTCAACCTCGCGCAGTTCAACCCGATCTTCCTCGAGCACCTGAACACGGTCTACATCATGAGCAAGTCATGGTGCGAGGAACACAAGGTGACGAAGCCGCAGGACTTCACCAACAAGGAAGAAACCTACGCCGCGCGCAACGCCAACGGCACCGGCCCCTTCATGCTGGTGAGCCGCCAGCCCGACGTGAAGACGGTGCTCAAGCGCAATCCCAACTACTGGGGCAAGATCGAAGGCAACGTGCAGGAGGTGGTCTACACGCCGATCGCCAGCGCGCCGACCCGCGTGGCAGCCCTGGTGTCGGGCGAGGTCGACTTCATCCTCGACCCGCCGCCGCCCGACCTGGAACGGCTGCGCAAGACGCCCGGCGTGAAGGTGATCGAAGGGGTCGAGAACCGCGTCATCTTCATCGGCATGGACCAGGCGCGCGACGAGCTGCTCTACAGCAACGTCAAGGGCAAGAACCCGTTCAAGGACGTGCGGGTGCGCCGCGCGATGTACCAGGCGATCGACATCAACACGATCAAGACGAAGCTGATGAACGGCCAGGCGCTGCCCACCGGCGCGGTGGTGCCGTCGCCGCTGGGCAGCTTCAACGACCCGGACGTCGAAAAGCGCCTGCCCTTCGACCTCGCGGCTGCGCGCCGGCTGATGGCCGAGGCCGGCTACCCGCAAGGCTTCGAGGTGACGCTGGACTGCCCGAACAACCGCTACATCAACGACGAGCGCATCTGCATCGCGCTGGCCAACATGTGGGCGCAGATCAAGATCGGGGTCAAGGTCAACGCGATGCCCAAGACCACCTATTTCCCCAAGCAGGAAAAGCTCGACACCTCGCTGTACATGCTCGGCTGGGGCGGCTCGATCACCGACCCGGAGACGACGTTCACGCCGATCTACCGCAACCGCGCCGAGAAGGGCGTCGGTGAATACAACCGCGGCAACTTCAAGGACGACGAGCTGGACGCGCTTGCGGCGGCGTCAAGCAAAGAGGCCGATCCGGCGAAGCGGCGCGAGCTGATCAAGAAGGTGTTCCTGCGGCACAACGAGCAGGTGCATCACATTCCGCTGCACCGCCAGTTCATTCCCTGGGCGTCGCGGGCGAACGTGAGCGTGGTGCACCGGCCGGACAACTGGATGGAGATTCAGTGGGTGACCGTGAAGTGACTTGACGGCTCTCTCTTCCACTCTGGGAGAGAGGGCCGGCTTGAGCGGGAAGAGTCAGTCAAGCACGTGGCTTGACATGCAATTTGAACGCAATCATCGCCCTCAGCTTGTTCGGCACCACCGGCTTGATGAGCAGGTGGAAGTTCTTCTCCTGCGCTTCCTGGTCGTGCCCGGTCATCGTGCTGCCGGTCACCATGATTGCCGGCACGTCTTCGCCGAATCGCCCGCGCAGCACGTTGATCGCATCGACGCCGGTCTTCCCGTTTTCCAGCCGGTAGTCGACGATCAGCAAGTCGGGTTTGACCACCGCCGGGTCGGTGGCGTGGGCCCAGGCGCTGCAATTGGCGACGCTGTCGAAGGAGAGCATCGTCGCGCCCCAGCCGCGCAGCAGCGCTTCGAGCCCGCTGCGCACGGCAGGCTCGTCCTCGACGACGACGATGGTGCGGCCGTCCAGCGTCAAACCCACCGGCCCCTTCTTCGACATGCTGCCCAGCGGCGCCGCCAGGGCCTTGCCGATCGGCAGCTCCAGCGTGAACACCGTGCCGCGGCCGGGTTCGGAGCGCAGCGACAGCGGGGCGTCCATCAGATCGGCCAGGCGCTTGACGATCGCGAGACCGAGGCCCAGGCCCTTGCGTTCGTGCGCCGCCCGCGCCGTGGTGCCGGGCACCTGGTAGAACTCTTCGAAGATGCGCGCCTGCTCGGCCTGGCTGATGCCCACGCCGGTGTCCCACACCTGCAGCAGCAGCCGGCCGCCGCGCTGGCGGCAGCTCACGAGCACCGACCCGTCCTGCGTGTAGCGGACGGCGTTGGAAACGAGGTTGCGCAGAATGCGCTCGACCAGCAGTGGATCGGCAAAGACCTTGTGCTTGGCGCCGCGCAGGCGCAGCGAGAGGCCCTTCTCGAAGGCCGTCGGCTCGAAGTGCAGGCGAAGCTTGCGGAAGATGTCGCCGATCTCGAAATGCTGCGGATGCGCGGCGACGCCGCCGCTGTCGATGCGGGTGATGTCGAGCAGCTCGGAGAACAGCTCTTCCAGCGCGTCGACCGAGGCGTTGATGCTGTTGACGAGCTGCGCCACCTCGTCGTCGTGGCTCTTCTGGCGCAGCGCCTCGGCGAACAGGCCCATCGCATGCAGCGGCTGGCGCAGGTCGTGGCTGGCGGCGGTGAAGAACTGCGTCTTGGCGCGGTTCGCCACTTCGGCCTCGCGCCGCGCGGCGTCGGCCGCCTGCTTCTCCACGCTCAGCCGCGAGAGCAGTTCGTCGGCGTGCAGCTTCAGTTCCAGCACCCGCTCCAGCGCCTGACGGTAGCGGCGGGTGAGCACGGTGGTCAGGCTGATGATGATCAGCAGGATGCCGATCAGCTCGAAGGCGTAGGCGCGCCCCTCCATCGCGATGCGTGCCGCGAGCGGCGCAAAACACAGCGTGGCAAACACCAGGTAGATGCGCGGCTGCGTCGCCAGCACCGGCACGCCGGCCACGCAGAAGCTGTAGATGACGATCAGCAGGCCGATCTCCTGGATGCGGTCGCCCATCGGGTAGAAGACCCAGCCCGTCAGCCCCCACAGCATGCCCGACGCCAGGGTGCCGACGTTGCACCAGCTGCGCCAGCGTTCCCATTGCACGCCGCTTTGTGGCGGCACGCGCTTGAAACGGTGGGCGGTCCAGGCGCGTGCGAGCCACACCACGCCGAACAGGCCGAGCCACGGCAGCATCACCGTCGCCGGGGCTTCACCCCAGTACAGCAGCACGACGATGCCGATGCCGGCCAGGTAGCCGGCGAGCGTGGCCGGCATGAAGTCGAAGGTGCCCTTGACGATGTCGGACACCGGAAACACCGGCGCGCGCGGCCGCGCCGGCGCCTGGGCGAGAGCCGGCGGTGCCGGTTCGGTCAAGACATTCGCTTCCATGGCGGCGTCACGACGTGCGGCGCCAGCCGTTGCTGCCGCCGGGTTGCGACATCTGGCTCACGGCCAGCACCGCCTGCGTGCGCGAGCTGACGTTCAGCGCCCGCAGCACCGCGGCCACGTGGTCTTTCACCGTTTCGACGGACAAGCCCAGTTCGCGGGCGATCAGCTTGTTGGGCTGGCCCTTGAGCAGCAGCCCCAGCACCTCGGTCTGGCGCGGCGTGAGGCCGAGCGCGGCGATGCTCGGCTGCGACTGGAAGCCCGTGTCCTCGGCACTTTCGCGCACGACCCGCAGCACGCTCGGCACGGTGTCGCCGTCCTGCTGCTCGACCTGGCGCTCCGAGCCCATCGTCATCGGCGGCACGTAGATGCCACCGCACATCACCATGTGCAGGGCCTCGAACAGCGTTTCGTTGGAGGCGCGCTTGGGCACGAAGCCCATGGCCCCCAGGTCGATGGCGCGGATCACGTCGCTCGCGCGGTCGCTCGCCGAGACCACCACCACCGGCAGGGCGGGGTACGCGGCGCGGAACTCGGTCAGCACGTCGAAGCCGTCGGCGTCGCCGAGCGCCAGGTCGAGCAGGACGAGGTCGAAATCGGACTGCGCCTTGAGCGCGTCGCGGGCCGCGCGCGCACTCGACGCGCCCACGACGGTGACGTTGTCGCCCAGCCCCTGGATCACCGTCTGCAGCGCCGACAGGATCAACGGATGGTCGTCGATCAGCAGAACCTTCACTTCTTCGCTCCCCCCTGTTGTATGCCAGGGCCGGATCGTAAGCGAGCGGGGCGACGCGCAGAGCACCCCAAGGAAGGGGATTACCGCGGGCGGCGAGGCCGATTAGCGGTTTTCTTGCACCTAGGCAAACCGCCGCGCGATCGACTCGGCCACGCACACCGGCTTGGGCGAGCCCTCACGCTCCATCGTCACCTCGACCGTCATCTGCGCGCCGCCGGGGATCGCATCGTACGACAGCAGCTTGAAGCGGCCACGCAGGCGGCTGTTCACGGGCACCGGCGCCGGAAACCGCACGCGGTTCAAGCCGTAGTTGACGCCCATCTTCGCCTCGTCGATCGCGAATGCCGAGGCCGACATCTCGGGCAGCAGGCTCAGCGTCAGGAAGCCGTGCGCCACGGTCGTGCCGAACGGCCCCGCCGCGGCGCGCACCGGGTCGACGTGAATCCACTGGTGGTCGCCGGTCGCCTGCGCAAAGCGGTCGATGCGCTGCTGGTCGACGGTGATCCAGTCGCTCTCGCCGATGTCCTGGCCGATCAGGGTCTGCAGTTCGTCGAGCGTGGCAAAACGTCTCATCAAGTC
Source organism: Burkholderiaceae bacterium (assembly GCA_905339355.1). Lineage (GTDB taxonomy): Bacteria > Pseudomonadota > Gammaproteobacteria > Burkholderiales > Burkholderiaceae_C > Albitalea. The sequence goes on along the minus strand of CAJPFZ010000376.1, from coordinate 4,831 downwards.
CTCGATGTGCATGGGAAGGGAAGCGCAGCATGGCGCAGGCGGGCGCCATGCGCTTTCACGCAGGAGACAGAACCCTGCGCTACGAATCGATCCACCGCAGCAGCGGCTGCCACTGCTCCAGGTCGCGCTGCGAGCGGCTGGGCGCCACGTCCCACAGCGTGAGGCCGCGCGCGGCGAGCTGCACGTAGTTCTGCGTGTCGCGCAGATAGGCGATCACCGGCACGTCGAGCGTGCCCAGAAAGTGGCGCAGCTGGTCGGCGGAGATCGTGCCCTCTTTCGTGCGCATGCCGACGATGCCGATCTGCACGTGCGCGTGGCGCTTCTTGGCCAGGATCTCGCGCAGGAAGTCGTGCGTCGCGTGGATGTCGAAGATGCTGGGCTGCAGCGGCACGATCACCTTGTCGGCCAGCTTCATCACCGCCTCCAGGCGCTGGTCGTGCAGCCCGGCGGGCGTGTCGAGCACCACATGGGTCGTGCCCTTGGGTGGGCGCACCACGTGCTCCCGGTCGACTTCCCAGGGCTGGATGCGCGGCAGGGTGTCCGGACGCAGCGACAGCCAGATGCGCGAGGACTGCTGGCGGTCGACATCGCCCAGCATCACCGCGTGCCCCTTGGACGCCAGGTACCCGGCGATCTGCGTCGACAGCGTGCTCTTGCCGACGCCGCCCTTCGGGTTGGCCACCACGATCACCGGCATGTCGTCTCCTTGTGTGTCCCCAAGACGCCTGCGGCGTCGGTCCCCCGGGGAAGGTCGTCGCCCCGGGGCGGCCCGGCGGCGGCGCTCAGTGCTGTCGGATTATTCGGGTTATGTTACCGGCCCCGGCCCCAGGGTTGCCATTCGAACTAACCACAGCATGTCCGAGATCGCTTCGTCGCAGTCCGCCGGCGCGGGCGTGCTCGTCATCGCCGCCCATCCGGCGATCGCTCACTCGCACGTCAACCGCCCGCTGCTGAAGGCCGCGCAATCGCTGCAGGCGCCGCCGGCCGCCGCGCGGGTCGAAGTGCGCGACCTGTACCGCCTCTACCCCGACTACCTGATCGACGTGGCCGCCGAGCAGGCGGCGCTCGCGCGCGCCCGGCTGCTCGTGTGGCAGCACCCGATCCACTGGTACAGCATGCCGCCGCTGATGAAGCTGTGGCTCGACGAGGTGCTGGCCTTCGGCTGGGCCTACGGGCCCGGCGGCACCGCGCTGCGCGGCAAGGACCTGTGGCTGGTCGCGTCGACCGGCGGCCCCGAGGAGTCGTACCGGCCCGACAGCTACAACCGCTATTTCTTCGATGCCTTCATGCCGCCGTACGAGCAGACCGCGGCGCTGTGCGGCATGCGCTTCCTGCCGCCGATGCTGCTGCACGGCGCCCACCGCGCGACGCCGCAGCAGGTGGCCGAGCATGCGCGCGTCTACGCCGAGCGGCTCGCACGCTATCCCGACTGGCCTGAACTGGACGACATGGATCCTTGCCCCGAATGCGAGGTGCCCGCCGACGTGCGGCCGCTCCCCGACGACGCAACGGCCGAGGCGGCGTGATGGAACACGGCGGCTGGATCAACGCCACGCTGCTCTACCTGGCGGCGGCCGTCGTCGCGGTGCCGCTCGCGCGGTTGCTGGGGCTGAGCGCGATCATCGGCTACCTCGGCGCGGGCATCCTGCTCGGCCCGTTCGGGCTGCGCTTCGTGACCGAGCCGTCCCACATCCTGCATTTCGCGGAGTTCGGCGTCGTGCTGATGCTGTTCCTGGTCGGCCTCGAGCTCGAGCCGCGGCGGCTGTGGGCGATGCGCCGGCCGATCTTCGGCTGGGGCAGTGTGCAGCTGTTCGGCTCGGCGCTGCTGATGGCGGGGCTGGCGATGCTCGCAGGTGTCGACTGGCGGCTTGCGCTGGTCGGCGCGCTGGGCCTCGCGATGTCGTCGACGGCGATCGGGCTCGGGGTGCTGGCCGAACGCAACCTGATGGCGACGAGCTCCGGCCAGAGCGTGCTGAGCGTCGCGCTGCTGCAGGACGTGGCCGCGATTCCGATCCTGGCGCTGGTGCCGCTGCTGGCGCTGGCCGGCGGCGTGCACGCGGACACGGGCGCCGGCGCCTGGGGTGTCGTCAAGGTGGTCGCCGTCATCGCGGCGATCGTGCTCGGCGGGCGGCTGCTGCTGCGCCCGACGCTGCGCTGGATCGCGGGCAGCAAGACGCCCGAGATCTTCACCGCCGCCTCGTTGCTGCTGGTGGTGGCGACGGCCGCGCTGATGCAATGGGTGGGGCTGTCGATGGCGCTCGGCGCCTTTCTCGCCGGCGTGCTGCTGGCCGAGAGCGAATTCCGGCGCGAGCTCGAAACCGACCTGGAGCCATTCAAGGGCTTGCTGCTGGGCCTGTTCTTCATCGCGGTGGGCATGAGCATCGACTTCGCGGTGGTGCTGCAGCGCCCGGGCCTCGTTGCGCTGCTGGTCGGCGGCTTCCTGCTCGTGAAGGCGGGCGTGCTGTGGGGCATGGCGCGAGCCATGCCGCTGCCGCGGCCCGAGCGGCCGGTGTTCATCATCCTGCTCGCGCAAGGCGGCGAGTTCGGCTTCGTCGTGTTCCAGGCGGCGGCGCAGGCAGGCAGCATTGCCGCGCCGGTGAGTTCGCTGCTGGTGGCGGTGGTGGCGATCTCGATGCTGCTGTCGCCGCTGCTGCTGCTCGCGGCCGACCGCTGGTGGATCCCGCGGCTGGCCGACGGGCGCCGCGCGGCGGTGCCCGAGATCGACGAGCCGCAGAACGAGTCGGTGATCATTGCCGGCTTCGGCCGCTACGGGCAGATCATCGGCCGTCTGCTCTACGCCAACGGCGTGACGCCCACGGTGCTCGACCACGACGCCGAGCAGATCGAGGCGATGCGCCGCTTCGGCTGGCGCGTGTTCTACGGCGACGCGACGCGGCTCGACCTGATGCGCACCGCCGGCGCCGGCACCGCCCGCGTGCTGGTGCTCGCGATCGACGACGTCGAGCAGAGCATCGCCGTCGCGCGCATGGCGCGCGAGCACTTTCCGCAGCTGCGCGTGATTGCACGCGCGCGCAACGTGCAGCACTTCTACGCGCTGCGCGACGCCGGGGTGAGCCTGATCGAGCGCGAGACGCTGGACTCGGCGCTGATGAGCGGGCGCAGCGTGCTGGAGGCGCTCGGCTGGGAGCCGCACCACGCGCGCACGCTCGCGCTGCGCTTTCGCCGCCACAACGTCGAGCAGGTGATCGCGATGGCGCCGCACTGGAAGGACCAGGCGCGCCTGATCACCGCCGCCAAACAAGGCCGCCGCCAGCTCGAGGAGCAGTTCGCACAGGAACGCGAAGAAGCACGGCGGCGCCAGCGGCGCTCGGGCTGGGACCCGCGTCAGGAGTCGGCGAAGGACATCGACGACGGCGCATAGCCTCGCGTCGCCCTGTCGGAATACCTGATTGCACCTCCCACGGCGCCGAGCTATCGTGTCATCGACTGACGCACAACCACAAGTCTGCACGAGCTGGCGCATCGGGCGCCGGCGCTGGGTTCGGGCTCGCCACAGGAGGGTCTGCCCTTCGCGAACGACCATGGACAGGTCGATGCGACGCCGCCAGCCGTCAGCCGGTCATTGCATGGACAAGGTCCAATGGGCTCAGCTGAGCCCGCTGCTCGACGAATTGCTGGACCTCGAGCCGGCGGCGCGCGAGCGGCGCCTGGCGGCCATGCGCGCGGCCGACGAGGCCGCCGCTGCAGCGCTCGCCACCCTGCTGGGGCAGATGACCGCGATCGAACGCGACGCCTTTCTCGAAGGCACGCCCACGCTGGGTGACGCCGTGCCCGACGGGGAAAGCTTGGCCGGGCTCGTCATCGGGCCCTACACGGTTGAGCGCGAGATCGGGCAGGGCGGCATGGGCAGCGTCTGGCTCGCCCACCGCACCGACGGGCGCTATGAAGGCAGCGTCGCGATCAAGTTCCTCAACGCCGGCTTGGGCGGTCGCGGCGGCGCCGAGCGCTTCGCCCGCGAAGGCAGCATCCTCGCGCGGCTGGCGCATCCGCACATCGCCCGGCTCATCGACGCCGGCGTCGCACGCGCCGGCCAGCCCTACCTGGTGCTCGAGTACATCGACGGCGAGACGATCGACCGCTACTGCGAACGGCGCTCGCTCGACGTCGCGGCGCGGGTGCGGCTGTTCCTCGACGTGCTGGGTGCGGTGGCGCATGCCCACAACCGGCTGATCCTGCACCGCGACATCAAGCCGTCGAACATCCTCGTCACCGGCGCGGGCGACGTGAAGCTGCTCGATTTCGGCATCGCCAAGCTGATGGACGACGCCACGGTGCCGGCCCAGGCCACCGAACTCACGCAGATGGCCGGCCGCGCCTTCACGCCGCAATACGCGGCGCCGGAGCAACTGAAAGGCGGCGACGTCACCACTGCGACCGACGTCTATGCCTTGGGGGTGCTGCTCTACGGACTGTTGAGCGGCGCGCATCCGACCACGCAGGGGCCGAGCGCGCCGCTGGATCAGATGCGGGCGGTGCTCGAGGTGGAGCCGAAGCGCCTGTCGGATGCGGCGGCGCGCCACCACCCCGACCCGGCAGCCGGCGCGAAGCTGGCCCGCGAGCTGCGCGGCGATCTCGACAACATCGTTGCCAAGGCCTTGAAGAAGGCGCCGGCCGAGCGCTATGCCGATGCGGCACGTTTTGCGGACGACCTGCGCCGCTACCTGGCCAACGAGCCGGTCAGTGCACGGCGCGATGCGGCGTCGTACCGCGTGGCGAAGTTCGTGCGGCGGCATCGGCTTGGCGTGGCCGCCGGCGGCATCACGGCGGTGGCGCTCGCCGTCGGGCTCACCACGACCCTGTGGCAGGCGCA
>CAJPFZ010000375.1 GCA_905339355.1 Burkholderiaceae bacterium | reverse complement strand
CGACAGCATCGACAGCCCGGTGAGCCCCTGGCCGATCGAGCAGCCGAGGGCGGTCACGCCGCCGACGCCCATCAGCACGCCGCCCAGCAGGTGCGCCACGAGGTCGTCGCTGCTGCGAAACGACTCCACGCGGAACTCGCGACGTGCGAGCGCCGACAGCGCGCTGCCGGCGACGACGCCCAGCGTCACCGCCACGCCGAAGCTGAGCGTGGTGTTGCGGTCCGACCAGAGGGTCAGCAGGTCCAGCGTGTGCGCGAGCGGCGCGGCGAAGGTGAGGCCCTCCGGCCGGTTCGAGTGCGTGCCGAGCCAGGCAGGCTCCAGCGTCTGCGGGTGTTCGGCGATGAAGCCGAGCTGGCCGGTCAGCAGCCAGCTGGCCGGCACCAGCAGTCCGATCAGCGCGCCGCCGGTCCAGTGCGCCGGCTCCATCGCACGCCGGAAGTGCAGCAGCAGCGCGACGGTGAGCGCCAGCAGCAGCGCGACGGCGATCCAGCGCACGCTGTCCGCAGATGAGCCCACGAGCGGCGCCACCAGAGAGCCAACGTCCTGCGGGCGGTCGAGCATCAGCGACCAGCGGTCGAGCCACTGGGAACGCGGCACCGCGAAGATCCCGCGCAGCGTCATCTGCGCTGCCAGTGCCGTGCTGAGCAGCACGACGATGGATTTCAGGTTGCCCGCGCCCGCCTTCACGAGGTTGCGCTGCGGGCAGCCCGAGGCGAACACCATGCCGGCGCCGAACAGCAGCCCGCCGGCGAGCGTGGACAGCCACAGGAGATGCGGGCTCCACGGCAGCGAGCGGCTCGCGTCGAACATGCCCGCCGCGATCAGCGCCTGCGAGCCGAGCGCGGCGACGGCGACCGCCAGCAGCCACATCATCAGCCGCGCCGGCCCGCGGAAGCTGAACCAGTCGGCGAGTGCGCCCATGGTGCAAAAGCGGGTGGCCTGCGCCAGGGCGCCGAGGGCGATGCCGATCGCCAGCCCGCCCCACTGCACGAGCTGCGCGGCCGCGAACGGCGTCAAGGTCGGTCTCCGGTGTGGCTCATCGGCGAATTTGAGCACGCCGGGATCCTGGTGTTTGCCCTAGATCAAATGACATTGCCGGGATGTACATTTGTGCTTGCTTATATAGCGAAGTACAGATAAGAAGGACCGAGAACCCGTGGACGAACACCAGCGCTTGCCGGGGCGGCTGCTGAAGGCCCCCGAGAGCTTTCTCGCTCCAGGCGACATTCGCACGGTGCATGCGCAGGCTGCGCAGGGCCGCCGCGACTTCATCCGGCAGGCCTTCGCCGCCGCAAGCGCCGCAGTGGCGGCGCCCGTAGCGCTGGCGCAGGCGAAGGCGTTGCCGAAAGACGGCGACCCGGCGATCCTCGAGTTGCCGCCGCACAGCACTGGCCTCGGCCAGGCGGTCGCCACCGACGGCTACGGCAAGCCCTCGAAGTACGAAGCCAACGTGCAGCGCCGCCAGAGCCCGGGGTTGACGCAGACGCGCCAGGCCTCGGTGTCGTTCGCGCCGCTGCAGTCGCTGTTCGGCATCGTCACGCCGAGCGGCCTGCACTTCGAGCGCCATCATCAGGGCTGGTGGGACGTCGACCCCACCCGGCACCGGCTGATGGTCAACGGGTCCGACGCGCGCATGCTGAAGACGCCCAAGGTCTTCACGATGGACGAACTCATGCGGCTGCCCTCGGTGTCGCGCTTTCACTTCATCGAGTGCGGCGCCAACACCGGCATGGAGTGGGGCAACGTGGCGGTGCCGACCTGCCAGTACACCCACGGCATGTTGAGCTGCAGCGAATTCACCGGCGTGCCGCTGCGCACGCTGCTCGACATGTGCGGTGCCGACTGGAAGCGCGGCCGATTCGTGCTGGCCGAGGGCGCCGACGGCTCGTCGATGACCCGCACGATCCCGCTCTCGCTGATCGAAAGCGGTGAGGTGCTGGTCGCCTATGGACAGAACGGTGAGATGCTGCGGCCCGAGCAGGGTTACCCGCTGCGGCTCGTGGTGCCGGGCGTGCAGGGCGTGAGCTGGGTCAAGTACCTGCGGCGCATCGAACTCGGCGACCAGCCCTACGGCAGCAAGGACGAAACCATCCACTACGTGGACCTGCTGCCCGGCGGCCAGCACCGGCAGTACAGCTCGATCCAGGAAGTCAAGAGCGTCGTCACCACGCCCTCGGGCGGGCAGGTGCTGCTCGAGCGCGGCTTCTACAACGTCTCGGGCCTGGCCTGGTCCGGCCGCGGCAAGGTCAAGCGCGTCGACGTGTCGGTCGACGGCGGACGCAACTGGCGGCAGGCGCGGCTCGAGCAGCCGGTGATGTCCAAGTGCCTGACCCGCTTCAACATCGACTGGGTGTGGAACGGCGAGCCGGCTCTGGTACAGAGCCGCGCGACCGACGACAGCGGCCATGTGCAGCCTACCTCCGCGCAACTGCGCGCGGTGCGCGGCACGCGCTCGATCTACCACAACAACTCGATCCAGACCTGGCTCGTCAATGCGAACGGGGAGGTGGCGAATGTGCAGCTTTCGTAAGGGACTGCTCGCCACGATGCTCGCCTGCGCCGCCATTGCGGTGCCGGCGCAGGCGGCGGACTTTGCGGGCATCGGGCGCGCGGCCACGCCCAAGGAACTCGCCGCCTGGGACATCGACGTGCGACCCGACTTCAAGGGCCTGCCGGCGGGCTCGGGCTCGGTCGCCAAGGGGCAGGCCGTGTGGGAGGCCAAGTGCGCGTCGTGCCACGGCATCTTCGGCGACTCCAACGAGGTGTTCAACCCGCTCGTGGGCGGCACCACGCCTGCCGACGTCAAGAGCGGCCGCGTGGCGCGGCTCAACGATCCCGCGTACCCGGGTCGCACCACGCTGATGAAAGCCTCCACCGTGTCGACGCTGTGGGACTACATCAACCGGGCCATGCCCTGGGCGCAGCCGAAGACGCTGACGGTCGAAGAGGTGTACGGCGTCACGGCCTTCCTGCTCAACCTGGGCGGCGTGCTGCCCGACGACTTCGTGCTGTCGGACCGCAACATCGCCGAGGTGCAGAAGCTGATGCCCAACCGCCACGGCATGACGACGCAGCATGCCCTATGGCCCGGCAAGGAATTCGGCGGCACCGCGCGCCCGGACGTGAGCGGATCGAGCTGCATGAAGAACTGCGATTCCGAGCGCAAGGTGGCGTCGTCGCTGCCCGCGCATGCGCGCAACGCGCACGGCAACCTGGCGGAGCAGAACCGGCTCGTCGGTGCACAGCGCGGCATCCAGACCGCTGCGGTCGCCGCCAAGGGCGAGACCGCGGGCGGCAGTGCGCAGCCGTCGACGGTGGCCTTGCTGCAACAGCACAGCTGCACCGCCTGCCACGCGGTGAACGGTCCGCTCATCGGTCCGAGCTTCAAGGCGGTCGCGGACAAATACAAAGGCCGGGCCGATGCGGCCGCTTACCTCGGCGAGAAGATCAAGACGGGGGGATCGGGTGTCTGGGGCGCCGTGCCGATGCCGCCACAGAATCTTCCCGAGGCGGACCTCAAAGCGATCGCGCACTGGCTCGCAAAGGGGTTACCCAATCAGGCAACGAACTGAACCTGGCTCCTCCGCCGCTGAGGACTCACCCGCATAGGGATGACACGGACGCGCGGCATTCAACCGTTTATTAGCATTTACTGAAGTTTGGAGAACCCGACATGAACCACCGCCGAGAGATGCTGAAGAGAAGCGCCGCCGTCGCGTCGCTGTTGATGGGTGCCGGCCTGCTGCCTGCTACTGCGCTCGCGCAGGTCGCAGGCTACGCCAGCGCCGCCTTCGACGCCAAGTCGATGGCCGACGTGATGAAGGCGCTCGGCGCCTCGGCGCCGGCCGAAAGCAAGGACATCGTGCTGCAGGGTCCCGACATCGCCGAGAACGGCGCCGTCGTGCCGCTCGGCGCGTCGACGGCCCTGCCGGGCGTCAAGCGCATGCTGCTGCTGGTGGAGAAGAACCCCTCGGTGCTCAGCGCCATGTTCGACTTCACCGACGCGGTCGAGCCCGCGATCGGAACGCGCGTGAAGATGGGCCAGTCGTCCAACGTCTACGCGGTCGCGATGCTCAACGACGGCCGCGTGCTGTTTGCTCAGAAGGAAGTCAAGGTCACGCTCGGCGGCTGTGGCGGCTGATCGCCCTCCCTCGACGACCCCTCAGCCCTTTCACGATTTCAAGGAGTAACACCATGGCAGATCCGATGCGCATTCGCGCCCAGGCCGCAGGCGACAAGACAACCGTGCGCGTGCTGATGAGCCACGAAATGGAAACCGGCCAGCGCAAGGACGGCGCCGGCAAGGTGATTCCCGCCTGGTTCATCCAGCAAGTCACCGCCAAGCACAACAACAAGCCGGTGCTGACGGCGCAGTGGGGGCCTTCGGTCTCCAAGAATCCGTTCTTGCAGTTCACGATCAAGGGCGCCAAGGCAGGCGACAAGGTTGCGGTGACCTGGGTCGACAACCGCGGCGAGACCCGCACCGACGAGGCGACGGTGTCCTGATCTCGACCCGCCGCACGACGAACAGCCGAGGAGACACATGACCCACATCCACACGATCGCCGCACTGGGCGCGGCCGCGCTGATCGCCGGCGCGGCGCAGGCGCAGACCAAGAGCGCGGCCGAAGGCATCGCCGAGTACCGCGCGCTGCTGGCCGAGGGCAATCCGGCCGAGCTGTTCGAGGCCAAGGGCGAGGATCTCTGGAAGAAGCCGCGCGGGCCGAAGAACGCCTCGCTCGCGCAGTGCGACCTCGGCAAGGGGCCCGGTGTCGTCAAGGGCGCGTTCGTCGAGCTGCCGCGCTACTTTCCCGACACCGGCCGCGTGCAGGATCTCGAGTCGCGGCTCTTGACCTGCATGGAGACGCTGCAGGGCTTCAATGCCGCCGAGATCGCCAAGACGCCGTTCGGCAAGGGCGAGCAGGCGAGCCTGGAAGCGCTGGTGGCCTTCATCTCGACGGCGTCGCGCGGCATGAAGTTCAATCTGCCGCAGGCGCATGCCGAGGAGCGCAAGTTCTACGAGGCGGGCAAGCGGATCTTCTACTTCCGCGGCGGCCCGTACGACTTCTCCTGCGCGTCGTGCCACGGCACCGACGGCAAGCGCATCCGGCTGCAAGACCTCCCCAACCTGACGCGCAACCCCGGCGCGGGCGCGGGCTTCGGCGCGTGGCCCGCCTACCGCGTGTCCAGCGGCGAACTGTGGGGCATGCAGCGCCGGCTCAACGACTGCTTCCGCCAGCAGCGTTTTCCGTACCCGGGTTTCGGCTCGGACGTGACCGTCGCCCTCGGTGTGTTCATGGGCGTCAACGGGCAGGGCGCCGAAAGCATCGCCCCCGCCCTCAAGCGCTGAGGATTCCGCAATGACAAGCAAGACCAGAGTGCTCATGGTGGCATCCGCACTGGCAGCGATGGCTGGCTGCGCCACGTCGCCCAGCTCGCAGGAACTCGACCAGCTCGCCCTCACGATGGTGAAGGG
>CAJPFZ010000374.1 GCA_905339355.1 Burkholderiaceae bacterium | reverse complement strand
CCGTCGTTCTTCGTGATCACGATGGTCGCCGAGCGCGGCCGCTGGCCGGCGCCGTAGCCGGCATTGGCGGGCCAGTGGCTGGTGTACTTCGTGGGGTCGCCGACATCAGCCATGGCGGTGTTCTCGCCCGGGTGCTGGATGTTGACGAACATCGCCTTGCCGTCCGGTGTCTCGGCGAGGCCCGTGATCTCGCATCCGACCGGACCCACCAGGAAGCGCTTCAGCGTGCCCGCGGTCGGCGCCTTGCCGACGTAGGTCTCGACGGTCAGCGTGCCGCCTGCGGCCTTGGGATAGTTCAGCGTCAGCTTCTGCCCGTCGCCCACCTGCCCCGGCAGGCCGGCGAGCATCATGCAGTTGGTGACGTCGGTGTAGGCGCCGTCGTCGGTCTGGAACCAGCAGATGCCGGTGGAGGGGCTGAACACCAGGCCGTCCGGGCTGGAGAAGTCCTGATCAGCGGTCAGGTTCGACAGGTTCACGGCGCCCGGCGATGCGCTCGACTCCGCACCGAACAGGTAGACGTCCCAGGTGAAGCTGGTGGCAGCCGATCCCGCGGCGCCTTCCTTCATGCGCAGGATGTGACCGTTCGGGTTGCCGTTCTGCGTCGTCCCCGCCCCCTTGATGTCGGTGTAGACACGCGGGTTCGGGGCGTCGGGCGCGAGCTGCGAGGCGCTGGCCGGCTCGACCCGGCGGTTGCTGTTGTTGGTCAGCGCGAAGTAGACCTCGCCGTTGGCCGGGTTCACCGAACACCACTCGGGCCGGTCCATGCGTGTCGCGCCGACGGCATCGGCCGCCAGGCGCGCGTTCACGACGACGTCGCCCTGGTCGGCGAAGGCGTAGGTCGCGTAGCCCGCGATTGCCGGGGTGGTGATCGACAGTTCGACCCACTGGCCGGTGCCGTCGGCAGCGAAGATGGCAACGTACAGCCGGCCGGCGTCGAGGTACTTGTCGCCCGTGGCGATGCGGTCGGCAGCGGTGGCGTCGGCGGCGTCCCAGTTCGCGGTCGAGACCCACTTGTAGATGTACTCGCCGCGCGAGTCGTCGCCCATGTACACCGCCAGCGGCTGCCCCGCGACCGGCAGGCCGAACGCGGCGCTCTCATGCGCGAAGCGACCCAGGCCGGTGCGCTTCTTCGCCGGCCGGGTCTTGTCGTAGGCGTCGATCTCGACGATGTAGCCCATGCCGTTCATCTCGTTGCGGTAGTCGTCGCTGCCGTCCGCCGAGACGCCGGTCTTGCTGTTGTTCCAACGAACGTATTTGTCTTCCGGACCGCCGGTCTCCCAGCCGTGGCGCGAGGCGGCGCCCTGGCTGCGGCCATAGCGGCGCAGCGAGGTGACGCTCTTGTCGTTGCCACGCGCCGCGTCGTCGGCGGCGCCGCGCGTGAAGTAGCCGAACCAGTTCTCCTCGCCGGTGACGAAGGTGTTCCAGGGCGTCTTGCCGGTGCCGCAGTTGTTGATCATGCCGCGCGTGCGGGTGCCGGTCGTGGAGTACCGGGTCACCATCAGGGGGTTGCCGCGTGCCGGACCGGACAGCTCGATCTCGCTGAGCGCCGTCAGCCGATGGTTGAAGGCCGAGTCCCTCACGACCCCCCAGGCGCTTCCCGTCTTGCGCACTTCCACGATCGAGATGCCATGGATCGCGGTCTCCTTGTCGACCTCGGCGGCCGGCCGGGGGAGTGTGCTGGTGCCGCCGTCGGCGTGAATGAAGAAGGACGACAGGCGCTCGTCGGTCGTGGCCTCATGGTTCACGGCCAGCAGGCCGCGGTCGCTCGAAGAGGTTGCCGGCGCGCCGTCGGCGCCCAGCCCGAACCACTCCATCCCGTCGTGGTGGTCGCCGGCGCGGTGCTCGAAGTCGCCGTCCGTGCCGTCGTTGAGGTAGGCGGGCGTCGCCGCCGTCAGCGGGTCGCCGAGCGCATAAAGCACGCTCGCGGTGTAGCCGCTGGGCACGACGACGGCATCGGCCAGGCTCTTGCCGACGGCCGTGAAGGCCAGCAGGTCTTCAGGCGCGGCGGGCGGGGGTGCCGGGTCGTCGTCGCTGCCGCCGCAGCCGGCAACCGCCAGGCTGCCGAGCAGCGCAGTGGCCGCACCGCCGACGCTGCCACGCAGCAGGCTGCGGCGGCTCAAGCGTGCGCCGAGCACGCTGTCGAAGCTCGGGTTGCCGGAGGTGTTGGAGTCTTCGTCGTTGAACGAGGCGAGTGTCTTCGTGATGGGCTTGTCCACAGCGGTCCTTGGTTTGTGTCGTTGCGGCGACGGAGTCTGTGGCGCACGCGTGAAACTTCCGTGACAGTGGCATGGCAGCCGCATGAATGCGGCGTGACACCCGAGGGCACGGCGCGTGACATGAGGCGCTTCGACGAAGTGCGCGGCTCCGGCAAAGGGACATGTCAAACGGCTGTCACATTGACGTCTGATGATGGCGGCATCTGGTGCGAACGTCGCGCTGCATGCCCCCATGAACCCCAGCGGCCATACCCTGCCACGAGCTTCGAACAAGACCGTCCTGCTGGTGGT
>CAJPFZ010000373.1 GCA_905339355.1 Burkholderiaceae bacterium | reverse complement strand
TCGAGCACCAGCGCGAAGGCGGTGAGCACGAGGATGCCGGCCATCACGGTGTTGATGTCGAAACTCCCCTCGGCCTGCAGGATGAGGTACCCCACCCCTTGCGCCGAACCGAGGTACTCGCCGACCACGGCGCCGACGAAGGCGAGGCCCACGCTGGTGTGCAGCGAGCTGAAGACCCAGCTCGTCGCGCTCGGCAGGTACACGTGGCGCAGCAGCTGGCGCGGGCTCGCGCCCAGCATGCGGGCGTTCGCGAGCACCACCGGGCTCACTTCCTTCACACCCTGGTAGACGTTGAAGAAGACGATGAAGAACACGAGCGTCACGCCGAGCGCCACCTTGCTCGCCACGCCGAGGCCGAACCAGACGGAGAAGATCGGCGCGAGGATCACCCGCGGCATCGAGTTCAGCGCCTTGATGTAGGGGTCGAAGATCGCCGCGGCGAGTGGGCTCAGCGCGAGCCACAGCCCGCAGGCCAGGCCGAGCATGGTGCCGATGCCGAACGCGAGCACGGTTTCCAGCAGCGTCACCCACAGGTGCTTGTAGATGTCGGCGTTGACGACGAACCAGACCCAGATGCGGCCGAAGATCTTCAGCGGTTCGCCGAAGAAGAAGGCGGCCTGGCGGTCGTCGGCGAACAGGAAGGGCGGCAGCAACCCGGGTGTCGTCATCAGGTGCCAGCCGGCGAAGACGATCACCAGCACGCCAAGCTGCCACAGTCGCAGGTTGCGCGGGCTCGGTTTGATGTGGCGCCACATGGTGGGTCAGGCCGCGAGCTGCTGTCGGTAGCCCTTGAGCACCTCTTCGCGCAGCACGTCCCAGATCGCCTGGTGCAGCTCCACGAAGCGCGGCGTCGCGCGCACCTCGGCCACGTCGCGCGGACGGTCGAGATCGACACGGAACTCGCCGATGGGGTGCGATGCGGGCCCGGCAGACAACACGACGACGCGGTCGCTCATCGCGATGGCTTCGTCCAGGTCGTGGGTGATGAAGAGCACCGCCTTTTTCTTGGCCGCCCACAGGTCGAGCACCTCGTTTTCCATCAGCTGGCGCGTCTGCACGTCGAGCGCGGAGAACGGCTCGTCCATCAGAATGATGTCCGGGTCGAGCACCAGCGTCTGCGCGAGGCTCACGCGCTTGCGCATGCCGCCCGACAGCTGGTGCGGGTAGCGGTCGCCGAAGCCACCCAAGCCGACCCGCTTGAGCCACTCGTCGGCCTGCGCAGCCGCGTCGGCGACGCCGCGGAACTCGAGCCCGGCCATCACGTTGCGCGCTGCCGTGCGCCAGGGCATCAGGCTGTCGCTCTGGAACATGTAGCCGGCACGGGCGTTGACGCCCCTCAAGGGCTGGCCGAAGACATGCAATTCGCCGCTGCTCGGCGTCAGCAGGCCGGCCGCCATGTTGAGCAGCGTGCTCTTGCCGCAGCCGGTCGGCCCCACCACCGAGACGAACTCGCCCGCACCCACGGCCAGCGTCACGTCGCGCACTGCGGTGTAGCGCTGGCCTGGGTCGTCCTTCGAGATGAAGGTGCAGCTGACCGCGTCGAAGGCCAGCGCTGCCGGGGTCTCGCCCATCAGCTCTTGTACTTCTGGTTCGCGCGCCTCGCGAAGTCGTTCGTGTAGGCCGCGGCGAGATCGAACTTCACGCTCCTCAGCGACTCGTCGACGCTTTGCAGCGCGCGCACCGCCGTCCCCGCGCCCGCCTCGGGGATCATGCCGTCGGGCGACAGCGCGCCCTTGCTGGCGAGGAAGGCGTCGATGTAGACCGCGCGGTCGCCGAGCAGGTAGGTCTCGGGCACCGCCTTGATGATCTCGGCTGGGCCTGCCTTCTGGATCCACTTGTCGGCCCGCACGATGGCATTGGCGAGCGCCTGGGCCGTCGCCGGGTTCTTGTCGATGAAGGCCTGCGGCGCATAGAGGCAGCCGGCCGGCATCGGCCCGCCGAACACCTTGTCGGCCTCGGCGACGATGCGCGTGTCGGAGACGATGCGCAGGTCGCCGCTTCGCTGCAGCAGCGTGATCACCGGGTCGAGGTTGCTGATCGCGTCGATCTGGCCCGAGCGCATCGCGGCCACCGCGCCGTTGGCCGCGCCCACGCCGATGATGGACACGTCGCTCGGCTTGAGCCCCGCCTTGGCAAGCACGAAGTTCGCCATCACGTTGGTCGACGAGCCGGGCGCGGTGACGCCGATCTTCTTGCCCTTCAGGTCGGCCACCGACTTGAAGTTGGGCATCGTCTTCGGGTTGATGCCCAGCACGATCTGCGGCGCACGCCCCTGCAGCACGAAGGCGCGCAGCTTCTGGCCCTTGGCCTGCATGTTCAGCGTGTGCTCGAAGGCGCCCGACACCACGTCTGCGCTGCCGCCCACCACCGCCTGCAGCGCCCGCGAGCCGCCGGCGAAGTCGACGATGGTCAGGTCCAGCCCCTCGTCCTTGAAGTAGCCGAGGCTCTCGGCGATCGTCAGCGGCAGGTAGTACAGCAGGTTCTTGCCGCCCACCGCGATCGTGACCTTGGGCTTTTCGAGCGCCTGCGCGCGTACGAGGGCGGGCGCCGCCATCATCGCGGCACCATAGAAGACAAAGCTGCGTCGTTGCATGGCGATCTCCGTGAGAGGGAGCCTGAATGTACCGAAGCCGCACGCCGCGCCCGATGGGGCAAGCCCCGAGGCCGGGCCACGCCTGTACGGCCTGCGCGCAGCACCGGCCCGTAGAATGGCCCTCGATGAAAATGCTTCGCGCGTTGGTGCTGCTGCTCGTGGCGAGCCTGCCGCCGCTTGTTCCGGCCGCCACCGAAGCGCCCTCGCCGGCCGAAGCGGCGAGCGCCCCGCCGGTCGTGTCGCTGTCGGCGCGCAAGGTCTACGAGCAGGCGCGCTCGCAGCTGCTGCAGATCCGCACGGTGCTCAAGGGCCGCGCCAGCCAGACCTCGGTCGGCTCGGGATTCATCGTCACCCGCGAAGGCCACATCATCACCAACTTCCACGTGGTGAGCGAAGCGGCGCTGGAACCTGCCACCCACGATCTCGTCTACGTCACGGCCGACGGGCGCGAGGCGCGGCTCGACATCCTGATGCTCGACGTGCTGCACGACCTCGCGCTGCTCAAGCCGGCGGCCACCGGCGACGGCAAGAGCGCGCTGCCGGGCTGGGACGTGCTCGGCTTTCGCCCGGCCAAGGACTCGCTCGCCCAGGGCGAGCGCATGTACTCGCTCGGCAATCCGCTGGACGTGGGCTTTGCCGTCATCGAGGGCAACTACAACGGCATGGTCGAGCGCAGCTTCTACCCGCAGATCTTCTTCTCGGGCGCGCTGAGCGGCGGCATGAGCGGCGGGCCGGCGCTGGACCAGGAAGGCCGCGTGCTCGGCATCAACGTGGCGCGCCGCGTCGACGGCGAGCAGGTGAGCTTCCTCGTGCCCGCGGCCTACGCGCAGCAGCTGCTCGAGCGCGGGCGCAACGCGCCGCCGATGCAGGGTCCGGCCGACAAGGAGATCACGCGCCAGCTGATGGAGCACCAGGCGGTGCTCACCGAGCGCTTCATCGGACAGGGCTGGAAGACGGCCACGCACCCGCGCTACAAGGTGCCCGTGCCGCCCGACCGCTTCATGCGCTGCTGGGGATCGAGCGAGCAGTCGCGCACCGGCGGTCTCGACTTCGAACGCTCCGACTGCGTGATGGACACGCGCATCTTCGTCGGCAAGTTCACCACCGGCGCCCTGAGCGTGCGGCACGAAAGCTACGACGGCAGCAAGCTCGGCACGCTGCGCTTCGCCGCGCGCCATTCGCAGAGCTTTCGCAACGAGAACTTTCGCCGTCTGCCCGCCGAGCACATGACCAAGCCGCAGTGCCACGAGGACTTCATCGAGCGCGACAAGCTGCCGATGCGCGCCGTGGTCTGCATGCGCGCCTACAAGAAGCTGCCGCAGCTGTACGACGTCGCCGTGCTGGTGGCCACGCTCGACCAGAACCAGGCCGGCGTGCAGGGCCGCTTCGATGCACAGGGCGTGAGCTTCGCCAATGCGATGAAGCTGACGCAGCACTACCTCGATGCCTACGGGCTGCATCCGGAGGCGGAGAAATGAGCAGCAAGGCGGTGCTCGAGGTGCTGGACCGCGACGGGCACGTCAGGCACTACCTTCCGGTCCACGCCTGGCCGGTGCGCGCCGGCCGCGCGCTCGACAACGACCTGATCCTCGACGACAGCTACATCGCGGCGCATCACTTCCTGATCGACGCCGACGACACCGGCGTCTTCGTGCAGGCCGGCGACACGATCAACGGCCTGCGCGCCAACGGCCGCCATCTTGCCGCCGGCCAACGCGCGCCGGTCGGGGCGCAGCCGGTGCGCCTGGACGTCGGCGACTCGCACCTGCGCCTGCGCCTGGCCGAGCACGCCGTGCCGGCAGAGCAGCCCATGCGCACGCCGCATTCGCTGTGGCATGCGGCGTGGCCCACGCTCGCCGCCGGCGCGCTGGTGTTCGCGGTGCTGCTGTTCACCACCTGGCTCGACACCGATCCCGACGAGCTCACGCGCGCACTCGGCAGCATGCTGGTGACGGTGCTGGTGGCCGGCGCCGCCTGGTGCGCGGGCTGGTCGCTGGTGTCGAAGATCTTCACGCGGCGCAGCCACTTCCTGTGGCACCTGCGGGTGCTGCTGATCGGCGTGCTGGCGATCGACCTCGCCTCGGCGCTGTCGCAGCTGCTCGCCTTCTCGCTGTCGTGGCCGCTGCTGAGCGACTTCTCGTTCGTGCCGGTCTACGCCATCGGGGCGGCGATGCTGTACTTCCACGCCCTCGGCGTCGAGCCGCGCCGTCCGGCGCGCCTGCGCGCGGCGGCGCTCGGCGTGCTGATTGGCGGCACCGCGCTGAGCCTGTGGTTCAACCATCAGAACCGCGACCAGTTCGGCGACGAGCTGTACATGAACCACCTGTTCCCGCCCGCCTTGCGCCTCGCAGGCACCACCGACACGGCAAGCTTCGTCCAGGGCCTGGCGCCGCTGCAGGCCTCGCTGGACCAGAAGGCGAAGAAGCGCGACGCCGGCGACGATGGCGAGGCGGCGCTCGATGAAGACTGAAGACCGGCGCGCCAGCGTGCTCGTGACGGGGGCGAGCCGCGGCATCGGCGCGGCCACCGCGCTGCGCTGCGCGCAACGCGGCTGGGCGGTCGGCGTCAACTACCACCGCGACGCCGGCGCCGCCGAGGCGCTGGTGGCGCGGCTGCGGGCCCTCGGCGCGCCCGCCGTGGCGCTGCAGGCCGATGTATCCGACGAGGCCCAGGTGCTCGCGATGTTCGCGCGTTGCGACGCCGAGCTGCCGCCGCTGGCCGCGCTGGTCAACAACGCCGGCATCGTCGACTCCGCGGCGCGGGTAGACGAGATGAGCGTGGCCCGGCTGCAGCGCATGTTCGCGATCAACGTGATCGGCAGCTTCCTCTGTGCGCGCGAGGCGCTGCGCCGCATGTCGACTCGCCACGGCGGCGCGGGCGGGGCGATCGTCAACCTGTCCTCGGCGGCGTCGCGCCTGGGCTCGCCCGGCCAGTACGTCGACTATGCGGCAAGCAAGGGCGCCATCGACACCTTCACGCTCGGCTTGGCGCGCGAAGTGGCGGCCGAAGGCGTTCGTGTCAACGCGGTGCGCCCGGGCATCATCGACACCGACATCCACGCGAGCGGCGGCCAGCCCGAACGCGCCCAGGCGCTGGCCCCGCAAGTGCCGATGCAGCGCCCGGGCTCGGCCGACGAGGTGGCGCAGGCCATCGTCTGGCTGCTGTCGGACGCCGCCAGCTACACCACCGGCGCGCTGCTCGACGTGAGCGGCGGACGCTGACATCGTGACCCGCACACCATGACCGCGACACTGCACCGCACCCAGACCTTCGGCGAGGAGCTCGCCAACACGATCAGCCACGGCGTCGGCTTCGCGCTCGCCGTGGCGTCGCTGCCGCTGCTGGTGGTGTTCGGCCCGTCCAGCGGGGGCGCGATGAACGTGGTCGCCGCCTGCGTCTTCTCGGCCACGATGATGCTGCTGTACTTCGTGTCGGCGCTGTACCACGCGCTGCCCGCGGGCCGGGCCAAGGCGCTGCTCAACCGGCTCGACCACGCGGCCATCTTCGTCTTCATCGCCGGCAGCTACACCCCGTTCGTGTTCGGCGTGCTGCGCGGTCCGTGGGGTTGGTCGCTGTTCGCCGTCGTATGGGCGCTGGCTGCCCTGGGCGTGACGGCCAAGCTGATGAACCGGCTGTCGCATCCGCTGCTGTCGACCGGCCTCTATGTCGCGATGGGCTGGGTGGCGATCGCCGCCGCCGGTCCGCTGCTCGGGCGCATGCCGCCCGCCGGCATCGCCTGGCTCGTCGCAGGCGGGCTTGCCTACACCGCGGGCGCCGTGGTCTTCCTGTTCGATTCGCGGCTGCGCTACGGCCACTTCGCGTGGCACCTGTTCGTGCTCGCCGGCAGCACCTGCCACTTCTTCGCGGCACTGTGGTACGCCGGCTGAATACGCACCCTCCCGCGATCGCGCTGTGCTCGGCGTTGTCACGGCCGGACGCCTGATCGGCCACCGCTGATCGCACCCTTGTTCGTGGGGGGAGGGCACAGGAGCATTGCCGACCCACCCCCCGCGCGCCTAAATCGACAAGGAGGCCGGCGCCGTATGTCGTGCCCCACGCCCGAGCGGCCGGCGCCGATCGCCGTCGCTTGCTGTGCTCCCTGCCGAGAAAGGTCGACCGGCCATGAAGAAGCTTCCCAAACTCCTAGCCTCGCCGCTCGTGGTGCTGGCTGCGCTGGCCCCCGCCATCGCCTGCGCATCGCAGAGTGTCGACCTGCTCTTCGACGGCGTGCCGTCCGCCAACGTCGGCGCGCCGCCCGCCACCGCGGCCTTCGCGCAATGGTGCGAGGGCGCCTGTTTTCCGACGACGCAGTTCCCGGTCTACGACGTCGGCACGGGCCGCCAGCGCGGGATGGCCTACGTCTGGGGCAAGTCCTTCGCCTTCGGTGCGGGCGGGTCGCTGTGCTTCAGCGAGTTCATCGCGTTTTCGCTGAGCGAAGGCAAGCTCCAGGTGATGTCGGGCCCCAACGGCACCTGTGGCGCGCCGATCGATCCCGTGCTGAAACCTCCCCTGCATGCCGACCTGGGTGCGCTGGTGGTCATCGCTGGCGGCGGTGACGGCGTCATCGCCGGCGGCACCGGGCGCTTCAAGGGCTGGACCGGCACCTACACCGACCGCGTCTTCGTGGGGTTCGGCGCGCCGACCAGCGGAGTCGGCGGCATCGTGTATTACGACCAGCTGTGGTTCAAGGTGACGGCGGATTAGCGCAGCCGCGTGTGGCTGCTGCGCGGGGCACTGCGTTGAGAGCCGGAGGTCAGGGCTCGCCGGAACGCAGGACGTCCTCCACCGGCCGCCGCAGCGACGCCGGAAGCCTCGCGCCGCGGCCGAATCGAACGACGAGGTCGGGGCGCCGGTCGCCGATGCCGAGGAAGCTCGCCAGCTGCGCCCGCACGGCCGGCACCTCGACCGGCTGGTTGATGAACGCATTGCGGATGTCGAGCGCGGCGGCCTGCAGCGCGAAACGTTCGTAGCAGCGCCCCACGTCCACCCAGCGGGACTTGTCGGCGGCATCCGCCACGAAGACGGCGATGCCCGCCGAACTGCGGAGCTGCTTCGAGAGCTTGTCGGCCTCGCTCTGCGGCGTGAAGAGCCAATCGAAGAGCAGGCCGCCCAGCCAGGCCGGCACATCCGGATTGCCGGACGAGACGCCGTACAGGCCGTCTGCGTGGCGCACCGCGTCGCGGCCGCTGAAGCGGATCCAGGCCTTCAGCTCGTCGACGAACGCCGGATCCTTCATCTGCGCGGTGTTGCCGCGAACCACATGCTCGAGCACCGCCTCCATCGCGGCCCGCTGCGTCAGCAGCATCATGCGCACGCCGTCGGCGTTGCCGGCGCGCGCGAGCAGATCCAGTTCCTCGTTCGACAGCGCCTTCGCGTCGTACTCGCCGCGAGTGCACTGCCGCTGGACCAGGGCGCCGAACAGTGGGGAAGCGAGAGCACGTGTCGGCGACAGCGCCACCCGCAACACGTCGTGCGCCGCATCGAAAACCACCTCGCCGTGAAGACCGTGGGCGCGAGCCGCCTGCACCAGGTTCTCGGCGGCGCAGCCGAGCGAGGCGAACAGGTGGTGATCGTCCGGATCGACGACCGGGCAGCGGCGCGACAGGTCGGGCGCTATCGTGATCGCATCGTGGGCGACGGTGAATTTCCAGCACTGGGTGTTGTGGCTGGAGGGCGCGAGCGTCGCGTACCGTACCAGCTCCTCGCCGAGCTCCGCCCCTTCGAGGCCCTGCAACGGACCGAGGCGCCAGGTGCGGCGGACGGCTGCCTCATAGCCGTCCGCGCCCGCCGAGCAGGCAGACAAGATCGCGGGCCCGCCAACGAGCGCCGGCACCGATGCGGTGAATCCCCTTCGCGTGATCATGGCCCACCTCGCAGCGTGTTGTGCTCGATCCAATCTAGTGCCTGCGCGC
>CAJPFZ010000372.1 GCA_905339355.1 Burkholderiaceae bacterium | reverse complement strand
GCCGGCGAGCCTCGAAACGCGCTTCGTGGCCGCCAACACCTTCTTGCGCATGCCGGCGATGTTCAATCGCCACCCGCGAGGCGTGCGCCTGCTCGACGACGTGCTGCAGCATCCGCAGTTCGGCGCGGCGCCGCTGCCGTTTCGCGCCACGGTGTGGATGTTCGCAGCCGAGCAGGCCGCGAAGGACCGGCGGCCCGAGCACGCGCGCCAGTGGCTGCAGCGCGTGGTGGCGAGCGGCGCACCGCAGGCGGCACACGCGCAATCCAGGCTGCAGGGGCTGAACCCATGAGCGCCGCGGTGCTCGAACTGCGCGGGCTGCGCAAGACCTATCGGCTGGGCAGCCACGTCGTGCCGGCCTTGCAAGGGGTCGACCTGCTGCTGCAGCCCGGCGAACTGCTGGCGCTGACGGGTCCCTCGGGCAGCGGCAAGAGCACGCTGCTCAACATCGCCGGGCTGGTCGATCGTCCCGACGCCGGCGAGGTGCTGCTGCGCGGGCGCACGGTCACCGGCATCGGCGAGACCGAGGCCACGCTGCTGCGCCGCGACGCGATCGGCTTCGTGTTCCAGAGCTTCAACCTCGTGCCGGTGATGACGGTGGCCGACAACGTCGACTACCCGCTGTTCCTCTCGGGTGTGCCGCCCGCGCAGCGTCGCGAGCGGGTGGCGCAGATGCTGGCCGCGGTGGGCCTCGCCGAGCATGCCAATCACCGCCCCGATGCGCTGTCGGGCGGGCAGCGCCAGCGTGTGGCGATCGCCCGGGCGCTGGTCAAGCGTCCGTCGCTCGTGATCGCCGACGAGCCCACCGCGAGCCTCGACTCGCACACCGCCGACCAGGTGCTGGACCTGATGCGCGAGATCGGCCATGCGCAGGGCGCCGCCTTCCTGGTGGCCACGCACGACGTGCGGCTGCTGCGCCGCTGCGACCGCGTGATCGCCTTGCTCGACGGTCGCATCGTCAACCCTCACACGGAGAACGTGCATGAACTCGCAATGGCTTAGGTTCGCGTGGCTCAACACGCTGCGCAACCGGCGGCGCTCGGCGGTCACGGTCGGCATCGCCGCGCTCGGCACCGCCGCCATCCTGCTCGCCGGCGGCTTCGCGCTCTTCACCTACCAGGGCCTCGCGCAGATGTCGGCACGCACGACCGGCCACCTGATCGTCGGCAAGCCGGCGCAGTTCGAGCGCGACGAAGACACGCCGCTGCAGCACGGGCTCGACGGCGCAGCCGCCCTCAAGGCCCAGCTGCTCGCCGACCCCGACGTGCGCCACGTGCTGCCGCGCGTGGAGTTCTCCGGCCTCATCAGCAACGGCGACAAGTCCACCGTGATGATGGCCGCCGGCATCGACCCCGACGCGGAGTTCGCCGTCAAGGGGCCTTTCCTCAAGCTCAGCTCGGGC
Organism: Burkholderiaceae bacterium; assembly: GCA_905339355.1. Taxonomy (GTDB): domain Bacteria; phylum Pseudomonadota; class Gammaproteobacteria; order Burkholderiales; family Burkholderiaceae_C; genus Albitalea. The sequence goes on along the minus strand of CAJPFZ010000372.1, from coordinate 10,992 downwards.
GAGGTGCTGGTGAGCAGCGAGCATGGCAGGGTGATGCTGGGCGAGGGCCTCGCACGCAGCCTCAAGGCCACGCCCGGCAGCAGCCTCACGCTGCTGGCCAGCACGACCGAAGGCGCGCTCAACGCGCTCGACGTGACGGTGCAGGGCGTGTTCTCCACCGGCATCCCCGACATCGACAAGCGGCTCGTCTACATCGACCTCGCCACCGCGCAGAAGCTGGTCGTGACGGATCGAGTGTCGACACTCGGCGTGTTCCTGCGCGACATGGAGGCGACCGGCGCGGCACACGCGCGCATCGCCGCCGCGCTGCCCGGGCTCGCGGTGCAGACATGGCTCGACCAGGCGACGTTCTACCGCAGCGTGAAGGCGCTCTACAACCGCATCTTCGGCGCCCTCGGGCTCATCATCGGCGTGATCGTCGTGTTCGTCGTCACCAATGCGATGGCGATGGCGATCATCGAGCGCACGCGCGAGATCGGCACGTTGCGCGCGCTGGGCACGCTGCCCGCGCAGCTCACGCGCTCGTTCGCGCTGGAAGGCATGGTGCTGGGCGGCGCCGGTGCGCTGCTCGGCGCGGTGGTCGCGCTCGTGGTGTCGATCGCCCTACTGGTGTTTCCGGTGGAGATGCCGCCGCCGCCCGGCCGCAGCAACGGCTACCCGCTGCAGATCGTCATCGACGCGACGCTGTACGCCGGCACGCTCGCCGCGATGGTGCTGCTGTCGATGCTCGCGTCGGCGGCGGTCGCTCGCCGCACGGTGAAGAAGCCGGTCGTCGACGCGCTGGCCCATGTCTGAAAGGAACCCTTCGATGAACATCTTCCGTTTCTCGACGCTCGCCGCGGCGGTCATGGCGGCCGCATCCGCGCAGGCCGGCGACGACGTGGCTGCCTTGCTGAAAGACGCCGACCGCTACCGCACCGGCCAGGACAACCTCCAGGTCGAAACGCAGGTGAGCGCATTCAAGCGCGACGGCACGCCCGACAAGGAGCGCCGCTACACGGTGTTCGTGCAGGCCGATCACAAGTCGCTGGTGCTGATGCGCTCGCCGGCCGAGCAGGGCCAGAAGGTGCTGATGCTGGGCGACGACTTCTGGCTGCTGATGCCGGGCAGCCAGCGGCCGCTGCGCATCACGCCGTCGCAGAAGCTGCTGGGCGATGCGTCGACTGGCGACATCGCGACGATGAGCTGGTCGCAGGACTATCGCGGCACGCTGGTCGGCGAGGAATCGTGTGCCGGCGAGAAGGCGGCCGTGCCCTGCCTGCACCTGAACCTCGTCGCCGCGCGCAAGGGCGTGACCTACCAGCGCATCGAGCTGTGGATCGGCAAGGCGCGCCACGAGCCGATCAAGGCTGATCTCTACGTGCAGTCGGACAAGCTCGCCAAGCAGGCGAGCTTCGTGTTCGACAACCCATCCGCGCCGACGACGGTGACCGAGATGGTGCTGCTCGACCGGCTGAGCAACCACAAGGAGACGCGGGTGCGCTATCTGGGGCGCGTGCCGAAGGTGGTGCCCGAGGTGTGGCTCAACCCGATGTTTCTTGCGCGCAATCCGGCGCTGGAGTGAGCATGGCTGCATCCGTTCGCCCTGAGGTATCGAAGGGCCGGGCTGACCCTTCGATACCTCACGGCAAGGTACGCGGCGGCCTATCGAACCTCCCTCCGTTGACCGCGCCGCCCTTCGATACCTCAGGGCGAACGGGGTTCGTGCGACGGGCTCTCTCAGGGCGATTGGGGCTCGTACGACGGGCGCTCGCCGCAGCAAGCGTCGCGCTGTTCACGAGCGGGGCCTGGGCAGACACCGATGCCGGCGGCGAGCTGCGCCTGCGCTGGGACGCGCGCAGCGCCAACCCCGCCGGTCCGCTGGCCGATGCGAATCGGCTCGCGCCCGGCATCGCCTCGGCCACCCCGAACGCCGCCGTCGCCGAAGCCGAGCTGAACGCACGCTGGAAACTGCTCAGCGCCAAGCTCCTGCTCGCCTCCGAGCGGCACGAAGGCGGCTCTGCCCGCTCGACCGCGCGCTTCAATGAACTCGTCGCCTCCGGCGACTTCGGCGCCTGGCAGGCGAGCGTGGGCAAGAAGGTCGTCGGCTGGGACGTGGGCCATGGCTTCCGGCCCAACGACTTCGTGCAGCAGGCCGAGCGCCGCACGCTTCTCGCGCTGCCGCAGGAAGGCCGCCCGCTGCTGCAGCTGGAGCATTTCAAGGCCGAGTCCGCGACTTCGCTCGTGTGGGTCAACCCGCAGCGCATCGGACGATCGAGCGACGCGCAGCGCCGCGCCGACGAGAGCGCCTTCGCGCTGCGCTGGTACACGCGCGCCGGCGCCGCCGACTGGCACCTGTTCGGCCGCGCCGGCCAGCACACCGGCGCGAGTGCCGGCGCGGCGTTCGCCTGGGTGGCGAGCGATGCGCTGGCGCTGCACGCCTCGGCGCGCCTCATGCAGCGCCACGACGGCTGGCGCATCGACCCGGCCGCGGGGGTGGGTGCGGTGAGCGCGAACCCCTGGCGCTTGCAGACCCGCGGCGGTGCCGCGCAGTGGCTGCTCGGCGCCAGCTGGACCGGCGAGGCGCAGCAGTCCGTCATCGCCGAGTGGTGGTACGACGGCACGGCGCTCGCCGATGGCGAGTGGGATCGCTGGCAGGCTCGCGGCGATGCGCTGTCCGCGGTAAGCGTGCTGCCCGGGCTGCCGGCGGGCACGCGCCAGGGCCTCGCGGGCAATCTGGCGTGGCAGGCCACGCCGTTCGCCGCGCCCAACCTGCGGCGCGACAACCTCTTCGTGCGGCTTGCCTGGCAGCCCGACCACTGGCTGTTCACGCTCGATGCGCTGATCACGCCGGCCGATGGAGGCCATGTCGTGACGGCGGGCCTGCAATGGCAGGGCGACCGCGTGCGCCTGAACGCCGCCTGGCGCACGCAGGGCGGCCCCGCCGACGCGCTGTTCGCGCAGCTGCCGCAGCGGCGCAGCGGGGCGGTCTCGGCGGCCTGGGCGTTCTGATACCGGCAGGCAATCAGCGGCGACGGCAGCGTGCGTGCCTGACACGGGTCAAATCCCTGTCAGAGTCGGGCCTCGAAACTGGCCCGACAAGAATCGCTGTCATCACCCCTGCCCATGCCCGATTCCGCTTCGATCACCACCGCCGCAGCCTGGCACGCGCTGGAGGCCGACGACGCACTCCACACGCTCGCCGCCGACCCGCAGCGCGGACTGAGCACCGCCGAAGCCGAACGCCGCCGCGCGCAGCACGGCGCCAACACACTGCCCGAAACGCCGCCCCGCCCGCTGTGGCGCACCTTCGTGCGGCAGTTCAAGAGCCCGTTGATATACATCCTGTTCGTCGCCGCCGTGCTCGCCGCCGCGCTGGGCCACCGAGGCGATGCGCTGGTGATCCTGCTCGTCGTCGTCGTCAATGCGCTGATCGGCACCTTCCAGGAAGGGCGCGCCGAGCGCTCGATGGCGGCGCTGCGGCGGCTCTCGGCGCTGCGTGTGCGGGTGCTGCGCGACGGCAGCGAGGCGATGCTCGAAGCGCGCGATCTGGTGCCGGGCGACATCCTGCTGCTCGCCGCCGGCGACGCGATCGGCGCCGACGCGCGCCTGCTGGAGGCGGCACAGCTGCAGGCGGCCGAGGCGGCGCTCACCGGAGAGTCGATGCCGGTGCCCAAGGCGGCGGCCGCGCTGCCGGAGGCGACGGGCCTGGCCGACCGCCACAACATGCTCTATTCGGGCACCTACGTCACCGCCGGCCGCGCGCGTGCGCTGGTGGTGGCCACCGGCACGCACACCGAGGTCGGGCGCATCGCGCACCTCACGCAGACGGCCGTCGACGCGAAGACCCCGCTGGAGCAGCGCATCGAGCAGTTCGGCCGCTGGCTGGTCGGCGCTGCGCTCGGCCTGTTCGTGCTCGTGGTGCTGCTCGGGCTGTGGCGGCAGCTGCCGCTGTCCGAGGTGCTGATGGTGGCGATCAGCCAGATGGTGTCGATGGTGCCCGAAGGCCTGCCGGTGGCGATGACGATCGCGCTGGCGGTCGGCATGCAGCGCATGGCGGCACGCGGCGCGATCATCCGGCGCTTGTCGGCGGTCGAGACGCTGGGCTCGACCACCGTGATCTGCAGTGACAAGACCGGCACGCTGACTCGCAACGAGATGACGGCGACGACGCTATGGCTGCCCGCGTGCGGCGAGTGCGGCGCGCGCGAGATCGTCGCCGGCGGCATCGGCTACGCGCCCGAAGGCGAGCTGCGCGAGGCCGGGGAGTGTGCCGATACGCACGAGAAAGCGCTCGCCGCGCTGCTGCAGGCTGCCGCGCTGTGCAACGACGCCGAGCTGCTGCCGCCCGCCGAAGGCCGTGCCGGCTGGACGGTGCTGGGCGACCCCACCGAAGCGGCCTTGCTGGTGCTCGCGCTGAAGGCCGGCATCGACCCGACGGCGCTCAAGCGCGATGCGCCGCGCGAAGCGGAGCTGCCCTTCGACTCCGACGTGCAGCTGATGGCCACGCGGCACTGCCGCGACGGCGCGCCACGCCAGGTGCTGATCAAGGGCGCGCCCGAAGCGGTGCTGCGCCTCAGCACCGGCGACGGCGCGGCCGCGCAGCAGGCCGCGCGCGCCGCGGCCGAAGCGATGGCCCTGCGCGCGTTGCGGGTGCTCGCCTTCGCGGTGGTCGACGACGACGAGCTCGACCCCGCCGCTGGCTTCGACCCTCTGGCCGGGCGCGCGCGGCTGCTCGGTCTGGTCGGCGAGATCGACCCGCCGCGCGAGGAGGTCAAGCTGGCGGTGGCCGAGTGCCGCGGTGCCGGCATCCGGCCGGTGATGGTGACCGGCGACCACCGGCTCACGGGCTTGGCGATCGCGCGCGAACTGGGCATCGCGCGCGACGGCGACCGCGCGGTGGACGGCCTCGAACTCGAGCGCATGGGCGAGGAGGAACTGCGCGACGAACTCGAACACATCGCGGTCTTCGCGCGCGTGCAGCCCGCGCAGAAGCTGCGCATCGTCGAGGCGCTGCAGGCGCGCGGCGAGGTGGTGGCGATGACCGGCGACGGCGTCAACGACGCGCCGGCGCTGGCGCGCGCCGACGTCGGCGTGGCGATGGGCATCACCGGCACCGAGGTCGCCAAGAGCGCGGCCAAGATCGTCGTGACGGACGACAACTTCGCCACCATCGTCGGCGCGGTGGAACAGGGGCGGGTGGTCTACGGCAACCTGAAGAAGGTGATCCTGTACCTGTTCGCGACCTCGATCGACGAGGTGCTGATCCTGCTGCTGGCGCTGCTCGCCGGCTACCCGCTGCCGCTCGCGGCGGTGCAGATCCTGTGGATCAACATCGTCACCGAAGGCACGTTGACGGTGAACCTGGTGATGGACCCGCCCGACGGCGACGAGATGAAGCGCCGCCCGGTGCCGCGCGACGATGCGCTGGTCGACCGCACGATGCTCGGCCGCGTGATGCTGATGGCGCTGACGGCGGTGGGCGTGTGTTTCGGCTGGTTCGCCTGGCGCGTCGGCACGGGCGTGGACATCGTGCAGGTGCGCGCCGAGACCTTCACGGTGCTCGCGATGTGCCAATGGTTCAACGTGATGAACTGCCAGTCGGCCAGCCGCTCGGCGCTGCGCCTCGGGCTGCTGAAGAACCGCTGGCTGCTCGGCGGGCTGGCGCTGTCGGTGCTGCTGCAGGGCGCGGTGCTCTATCTGCCGCTGATGAACGAGCTGTTCTACACGGTGCCGTTGCCGCTGCCGGTGGTGTTGACGCTGGCCGCGCTCGCGAGCGTCGTGCTGTGGGCGGAGGAGCTGCGCAAGTTGGTGGTACGCCGGCGCATGATGGGGCCGGCGTGACGCTCGCAGTGGTGCTGAGCATCTGTCCGATGAAAGCGTCGCTCCTCTTTCTGCTAGACGCCTGAAAGGCCGCCCTTCATGTTGGGGATGGCGGTCCCGCGGGCGAGGACTACTCTCGCCAAGGGGCACGCCTCAAGGAGCACACGATGCACCGGCTCACCATCTCCTGCGACGAGTGCGCTCCCGTGCGTGCCCGGCTCGAGCAGCACGGCTATCGTGTCGACGACTGCGAGCCGCAGGCGCCCGGTGACGGGGCCTGCGTCATCGCCTTCGAGCAGCCGGCCGCGACCGCGCGCGCTCGGCGCTCGGCGCACGCGGCGGCGGCCCCGCTGACGCCCTCGCAGGCGGCGGCCGCCGAAGCCATCGTCAACATCTTCGAGACGGGCGAGGTGCTCGGTGTCTACGGCCAGGTCACGGTGATTCCCGGCGACACCGGCCACCTGACCTACGGCCGCTCGCAGACCACGCTCGGCTCGGGCAACCTGCACGAACTCTTGCAGCGCTACTGCGCCAATCCGGGTGCGCGTTTCGGTGCGAGGCTGCAGCCGCAGCTGCCGCGTTTCGCCGCCAAGGACCTGACGCTGGACCACGACACGCGGCTGCACAACCTCTTGCGCGCCTGCGCCGACGACCGCGTGATGCGCGAGCTGCAGGACAGCTTCTTCGATGAAGCCTACTGGCGCCCGGCGCTGCGCGGCGCCGAGCGGGCCGGCATCCACACGCCGCTCGGCGTGGCGGTGGTCTACGACGGCCACGTCCACGGCTCGTGGGGAAAGATCCGCGACAGCGTCGATTCGCAGTTCGGCACCGTGCCCGCGATCGGCGAGGAGGCATGGGTCAGCGCCTACGTCGAGACCCGGCGCGCCTGGCTGGCCGACAGCCCGCGCGCCGACCTGCGCACCACCGTCTATCGCATGGACGCCTTGCGCCGCCTGATCGACCTCGACCAGTGGGGGCTCGCGCTGCCGCTGGTGGTGCGCGGCCGCGAGATCTCGGCCGATGCGCTGGCGGCCGCGCCGCCCGGCTGCTACGACGGGCCGCAGCCGGGCGCCCGGGCGATCGCGCTGCAGCAGCCGCTTGCGCGTGGGCTCGACGTGCGGCTGGTGCAGCTGGGCTTGTCGGACCGCGGCATGGACATCCGCGCCGACGGCGTCTTCGGCCCCGGTTCGTCCCGGACCGTGAAGGCATTCCAGGTCGCACGCGGCCTGCCGGTGACGGGCGTCGCCGACATCGCGCTCATCTCCTCGCTGGTGGACACCCCATGAACTCCTACGCAAGCCAGTACTATCTGCGCGAGGACACGACTTCGGCGCTGCCGCCGCCGCCGTTTCGCCGGCTGCGCGGATTTGCCTTCGACCCCAGCCTGTCGCTGCGGCTGGACACCGCCTCGATCAACCACGCCGTGTTCCAGGTGCAGTGGGAAGACAAGCTGCAGCCGGGGCCCATCGGCGAGTATGTCGAGGTGGTCGACCACGACCCCGCGAGCGGCTGCTGGTACGAGCCGGTGGACCTGAACGCGACCGAGGTGCTGGCGCAGGACGGGCTCGCGCCCTCCGAAGGCAACCCGCAGTTCCACCAGCAGATGGTCTACGCCGTGACGATGAACACCATCCGCCATTTCGAGCATGCGCTGGGCCGGCAGGTGTTCTGGGCGCCCAAGGTCGACGACAGCTCGCCGACGAGCCAGCGCGAGGAATACGTGCCGCGGCTGCGCATCTACCCGCACGGGCTGCGCGCGGCCAATGCCTACTACAGCCCGGTCAAGAAGGCGCTGCTCTTCGGCTACTTCCCCGGCCCCTCGGGCATGGTGTTCTCGTGCCTGTCGCACGACATCGTTGCGCACGAGACCACGCATGCGCTGCTCGACGGCATGCACCGCCGCTACATCGAAGACAACCACGCGGACACGCTCGCCTTTCACGAGGCCTTCGCCGACCTGGTCGCGCTGTTCCAGCACTTCACCTTTCCCGAAGTGCTCAGGCACCAGATCGCGCGCACGCGCGGCGACCTGCAGACGCAGTCGCTGCTGGGCGAGCTCGCGCAGCAGTTCGGCGAGGCGACCGGGCAGTACGGCGCGCTGCGCAACGCGATCGGCGAGGCCGGCGCCGACGGCGTGTGGCGGCCGATCGAGCCCGACCCGCGGCGGCTGCCGGCGGCTACCGAGCCGCACGAACGCGGCTCGATCCTGGTGGCCGCCGTGTTCGGCGCATTCCTCGCGATCTACAAGACCCGCATCGCCAACCTGATCACACTCGCCACCTCGGGCTCCGGCATCCTGCCGGCTGGCGCGCTGCACCCTGCGCTGGTCGACGTGCTGGCGCAGGAGGCGAACAAGACGGCCGGGCATTTCCTCGAGATGAGCATTCGCGCGCTCGACTACTGCCCGCCCTTCGACATCACCTTCGGCGACTACCTGCGCGCGATGGTCACCGCCGACTTCGACCTGGTGCGCGACGACAAGCACGGCTACCGCATCGCGCTGATCGAGTCGTTCCGCCGCTGGGGCATCCTGCCGAGCGGGTTGCGCACCTTGTCCGAGGAACAGCTGCGCTGGCCGTTCGCGAAACTGGAAGACCGCGAAGGGTGGAATGCGCTGACGGCGGTGGCGCAGGAGCTGCGCCCGCTGGTCAGCGACGCGCTGTACCTGCAGGACCGCGCGTCGCTGTTCGAGCGGCTGCGCGAGGCGCGCGCGCAAACGCACCAGTTCCTGGCGCGCGTGCTCGCCGACGAGAGCGATGCCGGCCACCGGCCGGAGTTCAGCCGCGTCACCGGGCTCAACATCTCGATGAAGAGCAGCCTCGAAGGGCTGCGGCTGAAGCGCTCGGGGCTGCCGAGCTGGGAGGTGCATGCGGTGCGGCCGGTGCTGCGCGTGAGCCCCGATGGCACCATCATGAAGCAGCTGATCGTGAGCGTCGCGCAGCGCCGCCGCGTCGCGATCGACCCCGACGATGCGAGCGCCGGCGAGTTCGACTTCCGCGGCGGGAGCACGCTGATCTACGACCTCGAAGGCGAGCAGCCCAGCCTGCGCTATGCGGTCACGCGGCCGATCGACGACGCACAGCGGCTGGCGCAGATCCGGGCCTACAAGAAGTCGAAATCGAATGATCGGCTGTCGCTGCGCGAGACCTACTTCAGTCCCCCGCCCGATCCCGACGAAGCCGCCGCGCTCGAGGCCCATGCCGAGCCGTTCTGCCTGCTGCACTGCGAACACTGAGGAGCGTGCGATGCCAGTCACCACCCGCAAGCCCGCCGCGGCGGCCAAGCGTGTCGCGGGCCCCGCGGCCCCGACCGGCGTCGCCTTGCGCATGTACCGCCACGGCCTGGGCGACTGCTTCCTGCTGCGCCTGCCGCGCGACGACGGCGCGGGCACGTTCAACATCCTGATCGACTGCGGTCTGATCACGGTGGCCGACAACGCGAAGGAGAAGATGCGCCGGGTGGTCGCCGACATCGCGCTCGCCTGCGAGCGCCGCATCGACGTGGTGGTGATGACCCATGAACACTGGGACCACGCGTCGGCCTTCTCGCCCCAGCAGGCGCAGGAGCTGTTCGACCACATCGAGATCGGCGAGGTCTGGTATGCCTGGTCCGAGGATCCGGAGAACGAGCTGGGCGTCAAGCTGCGCGAGGAGCGTGCCGCCAAGCAGCTCGCGCTGGCGCAGGCGGTGCAGGGCCTGCAGGCGATGGGCACGCCGCTGGCGCTGCGCCGCGCCGAAGGCGTGAGCCGCCTGCTCGGCTTCTTCGGCCTCGACGCCGCGGACATGGCGCTGCCGGCGGCGGCGCTGAAAGAGAAGGCCGGCAAGTCGCGCGAGGCCTTCGACTACCTGAAGAACCGCCGCGACGTGAAGACGCGCTACCTCGTGCCGGGCAAGGAGGCGCCGCGCATGAAGGGCGTGTCGGGGGTGCGTGTCTACGTGCTGGGCCCGCCGCAGGACGAGGGCTTCATCAAGAAGAGCGCGCCGACCAAGGCGGGGCAGGAGGTCTACGAGTTCGCTTCGGAGCTGGCTGTGGCCGAGAGCCTGAGCTGCGCGTTCCTTCGCTTCGAGGCCGGGCACGATGCGTACTACGGTCTCGACCGGCCCTTCGACGCATCCTTCAGCCGGCGGCCCGACGACCCGCAGGCGCGCGCCAGCAACAAGCTGCACGAGCTGTGGTCCGCGACCTGGTTCGACCCCGCGCAGGACTGGCGCCGCATCGACGACGACTGGACGGCGGCGGCCGAGTCGCTGGCGCTGAACCTCGACAACCACACCAACAACACCTGCCTCGTGCTCGCCTTCGAGATCGTGGGCAGCGGCCGCGTGCTGCTGTTCCCGGGCGACGCGCAGGTCGGCAACTGGCTGTCGTGGCAGAAGCTGAAATGGCGCGTGAAGGACGGCGAGCGCATCAACGAAGTGACGGTGCCCGACCTGCTGCAGCGCACCGTGTTCTACAAGGTCGGCCACCACGGCAGCCACAACGCGACGCTGCGTGCGCTCGGATTGGAGCAAATGAACAGCGAGGAGCTGATGGCCTTCGTGCCGGTGGACCGGGCACAGGCGCGCAAGAACCGTTGGAACAAGATGCCATTTGCGCCGCTCGTGAAGCGGCTGCGCGAGAAGACCGGCGGCCGGCTGATCATGAGCGACGACGATGTGCCGCCGACCGAGGCCGACCTGGGCTCGCTGCCGGCGGCCGACCGGCGCAGCTTCGTGCGCATGCTCAAGAGCGACCCGAAGGACTTGTTCTACGAGGTCGTCTTCGACTGATCGCTCGCCTCCCGCCAGCCGGTGTCGAGCGTCGTCGTGCCGGCGGCGCTGAAGCCACCGGCCGCTGCCGAATAGTCCCAGCGCTCGATCACGCAGCGGCCGCTCGGCAGCGGGCCGGCCCAGCGGATCAGGTTCACGGAATTTGGCGCGCCGTCGCGCACCCGCCTCGACACGGCCGTGCCGGCCTGCACGGCCCAGAGGCGCCGGGCGAGGCCGGGCAAGCGCTCGTGAAGCGCCAGCACGTAGGGCAGATGGATGTGGCCGCCGAGCACGAGGTCGGCGCCGGCGTCCGACCAGGCCTCGATCGCCGCCGCGTGGCCGCGCAGCAGGTTGTGCTCGTCCTCGGCTCGGGACACTGCGATCGGCTGGTGCACGACCACCGCCCGCAGCTGCCCGTCTTGCGCGGCGCGCAGGCGCCGCG
>CAJPFZ010000371.1 GCA_905339355.1 Burkholderiaceae bacterium | reverse complement strand
ACCGTGACCGGCAACCGCGTGTTCGTGTTCGGTGAGGTGTCTCGGCCGGGCGCGGTGGCCCTGAACGGGCCGGTGACGGTGCTGCAGGCCCTCGCGAGCGCCGGCGGGCACCTGCCCACCGGCTCGCTCGGCAACGTCAAGATCCTGTATTGGGAGGACAACGAACGCCAGCCGCGTGTGCGAACCATCGACCTCGCGCGTGTGATGGAGCACGGCGCGGCAGGAGAGGACCTGGTACTGCCGGGCAACAGCACGGTGTACGTGCCGCCGACGTCCCTCACCACCGCGGGGCGTTTTGTCGACCAGCTGCTGCGCCAGATCTTCCTCTTCAACGGAACGAGCGTGAGCTTTCAGCGCACGCTGCAGTGACGGCCTCTTCACCGTACCGGAGTACCCGATCATGAGACAACTCAGCCGCGTCTCGCTGCGAGACCTGCTGTACATCGTCTTCAGGGACAAGAACCGCATCGTGCTGATCGTGCTGCTCTCGCTGCTCGGCGCGGGCGTTTGGCTGTCGTTCCAGGATTCGATCTACGTCGCGGAAAGCCGCGTCCTCGTGCGCGTGGGCAAGGAGAAGCTCGCCGGCATCGAGACCATGGTCAAGGACAACTACAACATCCTCTTCCAGGAACGCGGGCAGGACATCCACAACGGCCTCGAGATCCTGAAGGACAACCGCATGTCCTACGCGGTGCTGGAGCGTCTGAAGCCGCACATGCAGCCGGCGCCGCCGCCGCAAGGCTGGTTCAAGCGGCTGAAGTACGAACTCAAGGCCGCCGTCGGCAGCGTGAAGTCGTGGGCCATGCAGCCGCTGTACTGGCTGGGCTTCAAGACCGAACTGTCGCCCGAAGAGCAGGCGGCGCGCGCGCTGAAGGGCTCGCTGCAAGTCGAGGCGATCGAAGACACCGACGTGATCCGCATCGGCTTCGCCTGGCCGGACCCGCAATTCGCCGCCCTGGCCGTCAACACCTTCACCGACGAGTTCCTGGCCCAGTACATCCGCATTCACGAAAACCCGCAGTCGGAGGAGTTCTATCGCGATCAGATCGCGATGAACCAGAAGCAGCTCACCGAGGCGGAGGCCGCGCTGTCGCGCTTCCGCCAGTCGAACAACATCAGCAACATCTCGCTGCAAAAGGAGATCCTGCTGCGCGAAACATCCGAAGCCGAGACCCGGCTCAACGAGGTGAGCTTGCGGCTCGAGGAGAACCGCCTGTTGCGCGACAACGTAGCTCAAACGCTGAAGAACGGCAGCGACTGGATCCAGACGCCGGAAACCCGGCAGCGCGCGGCGATCGACTTGTCGGCCCTCGACCGCCAGTACTTCGAGCTGGTGGCGCGGCGCAGCCAGCTGGCCGCGTCGATGGCCGACGGCGCGCCGGAGATGCAGCAGATCGCTCAGCGCATGGCCCAACTCCGCCAGAGCAAGGGCCAGAACCTGATCGCCATCCTGACGCAGAACATGAACGCCGCCGCGCAGGAGAAGGCGCTGCTCGACGCGTTGTGGCGCGACAAGCGCAGCCGCCTGGCCGTACTCGACCAGCGCACGGCGGAACTCGGTGATCTCGAGCGCCTGCGCGGCATTGCGGAGACCACCTACCTCTCGTACAAGAAGAAGGCTGAGGAGTTGCGTGTCTCCGATCTGCTGAGCACGCAGAAGATCACCGGCGTACGCGTCATCAGCGAGGCGCGGGCGCCTGTCGAGCCGGCGGCGCCGCGCCGCGGCCTCATCCTCGCACTCGCCGCCTTCATCGGCCTCTTCCTGGGCATCGGCTATTCCGCGGTCGCCGAATACTTCAACCACACCTTCCGCAACGCAGACGACGTCGAGCGCATGCTCGGCGCGCGACTGCTGATGACGGTGCCGAAGGTGCAAGGGAGCGCCGCATGATCGGCCTTTCCAGGCAGGCTCCTCCTGCGCCGCTGGACTGGTCGGTGGCGCTGCGCAACCAGTTGCAGCAGTCCCGCCTCTTCGCCGACATGACGGCCGACAGCGACGTCCGCCGCGTCGGCGTCTGCGCCTGCCATGCCGGCGCCGGCGCCACGACGGTGGCCTACAACCTCGCGGTGATGCTGCATGAGCGCAGCGGCGAGCCCGTCGTGCTGGTGGAAGGAAACCTGCGTCGCCCGGCGCTCGCCCGTCTGCGCGGCATCGGCACCGGCCCGGGCTTTGCGGCCTTCGCACGCGGCGAAGACGTGGCCGGCGTCGTTCTGCGCGATGCCTCGCAGCCGGGCATCTCGCTGTTGCCGGCGACCGCCGAAGCGCTGCCCTTGCCGGTGCTGCGCGCGGCCGCCGAGCGTCTGCCGGGCCTCGGACAGCACTTCCGCCACGTCGTGGTCGACCTGCCGCCTGTGCTTGACTATCCCGATGCCGCTCTGCTCGGTGCGGTGCTGGACGGCGTCGTTGTCGTCGTCGAAGCGGAAACGACGCGCTGGCAAGTGGCTCGCGAGGCGGCGAAGCGGCTCGAAGCCGGTGGCGTCAAGCTGCTGGGCGCGGTGCTCAACAAGAAGCCCCACGTGATTCCCGACTGGCTCTACCGCCTGCTTTGACGCCGATGGAAGCGGCCGCCTCGTTGCCTTCCGAGCCGGCGCGGCGCCGTCCGTGGGTCGAGTGGGCACTCTGCGCCCTGCTCGCCCTTGTCGCCACGGTGATGGCCGCGGTGCTCGGCAGCGCGTCGAGCAAGGTGCTGGTGGCCGGCTTGGCTGGCTTGGCCATGCTGGCCGGCTTTCTTTGGCTGCGCGGGTCCGCGCGGGTGGCGAGCCTGCTCGTGTTCGGCATCGCGTTCACGGTGCCCGTCAATCTCGACTTCAACCTCTTCGTGCGCAACCACGTGGGCGGCGCGCCGAGCATCACGGTCAGCCTCACGGTTCTCGGCCTGCTGTTGTTCTACCTGGTGTGGGCCCACCGCTATGCCATCGGCGCGCAACCGCGCTTCATCGTCGTCCACCGTCCGATCGCCTGGGCTGCGCTCGTTTTGCTGGCAGTCACGCCGCTGTCGCTGATCAATGCCGGAGACTCGACGCTGGTCGCGCTCGAGTGGTTCCGGCTGCTGTGCCTGGTGCTCAGCATGGTCGCGATCATGAGCCTGCAGGACGAACGGCTGGTACGCCTGTGGATCGTCGCGCTGTCCGTGCAGGTGCTGCTGCAGGCAAGTCTGGCGGCGGCGCAGTATGGCCTCAAACGCTCGCTGGGTCTGGGCATCTTCGGCGAAGAGGGCCTGGTCGAGCAGAACATCGGCTACGTGGTGAACCGCGCCACCGGCACCATCGGCCACCCGAACGTGCTCAGCTATTTCTTCGAGATCATGCTGCCCGTGATGTTGGGCCTGGCGCTGACTCGGCAGCCGGCGCGCTACCGCTGGTGGTATGCGCTGGCCTTCGGCGCGGGGCTCGTCGGCATCATGACCACGCTGTCGCGCGGTTCGTGGCTGACCTTGCCGGTGTCACTGAGCATCGTCTTCGTGATGGTGTATGGGCGCCGCATCGTGCGGGTGAAATCCGCCGTCGGTGCCTTTCTCGTCGGCTGCGCGCTGCTGGTGGCCGCGTACTTCGCCTACCCGACCATCGAGAAGCGCTTCACCCACACCGACTACAAGAGCTCGGGCTCGCGCGCACCGCTCAATCGAGCCGCTTGGTCCATCATCGAGCAGTATCCCGTGACGGGCATCGGCCTGAACAACTTCGCCGAGTCGTTCAAACGCTACGACACCACCGGCCACTCGCGCATCTTTCGCAACTACCGGCATGTGGTGCACAACCTGTACCTCTGGATCTGGGCCGAGACGGGAACGATCGGCCTGCTCGCCTACCTGGCGCCGTTCGTGATCACCATCGGCGTCGCCTGGCGCAGCGCGCCGCGTGCGCCACCCGTCCCGCGGGCCATTCTGGCCGGCATCGGCGCGGGGCTGCTGGCCCACTTGATGCACGGCATGGTGGATCCAGGCTTCCGAGTCTCGCTGTCGATGTCGTTCCTGATCTTCACGCTGATGGGTGTCGTCGGTGCGCTGGCGCTGCGCTATCCGGCACGGCGCCGATGATGAGTACGACATTGCATGCACCGCTCGCGCAGCGGCCGGAGTTGAGCGTCATCGTCGTTTCCTGGAACTGCGCCGCCTTGCTGGCCGACTGCCTGCGCTCGGTGCGCGAGTGTGCGGGCCAGGTGCGACACGAGGTCATCGTCGTCGACAACCATTCCGCCGACGACACGCTCGCGATGCTGGCTCGCGACTTTCCCGAGGTGCAGGTGATCGCGAACGCCGAGAACACCGGCTTCGCGCGCGCCAGCAACCAGGGCATGGCGGCTGCATGCGCGCCGCTGCTGTGCCTGCTCAACCCGGATACCGTGCTGACCCGGCTTAGCTGCCTGGCGGAACTCAAGCAGCGCATGGACCGGCACCCCGAGATCGGCGCCGCGGGTTGCCGGCTGACCTTTCCGAACGGCGAGTACCAGGTCGGCGACGGCGGACATGTGCCGACGCTGCCCGCGGTGCTGTCGCACGCCCTGCTGCTGTCGCGTCTGGCGCCGCGGCGCTTTCGCGGACTCTTTCTTCAGGATGGCGCCGTCGCTGCGCCTTTCGGCGCGGTCGGCTGGCTCTGCGGGGCTTTCACGCTGGTGCGCCGCGAGGTAGTCGACCGCGTGGGCGGGCTGGATCCGTCCTACTTCCTCTACGGCGAAGACGTCGAGTGGGGCATCCGCATGAACCGCGCAGGTGTGCTCGTCGCTTACTTCCCCGACATCTCCATCATCCACGTGCAAGGCGGAACGCAGAAGAAGGCTGCTGCAGCGCCACCGACACGCTGGATCGACGGCGTGGCGCGTGTCTTCGACGAACTCCACGGCGGACGCCATTGGCGGATCTTCCGCTGGTCGCTCGCCTTCGGCTTTGCGGTGCGGGCTGCCCTCTATGCCCTGTCCGCGCGCGGCGACCGCGCACGAGCGATGGGCGCCTACGCGGCCCATGTGATGAACCTGCGGCGCACGGCGCCGGCCCTCGAGAGGAACCGATGAGTGAACTGGCGCCCGCCCCGGGTCAAAACAAGCCGCTGCGCATCGCCCTGATGGGCAGCCGAGGCATCCCGGCGAGCTACAGCGGCTTCGAGACCTTCTACGAGCAGCTGGCCGTGCGGCTGGCCGAGCGCGGCCACCACGTCACGGTCTACAACCGCAGTCACCACTACAAGCAACGTTGGCGCGAGTACAAGGGCGTGCACATCGTGACGCTGCCGTCCATCCGCTCCAAGCACCTGGACACGCTGAGCCACAGCTTGCTGTCGCTGGTGCATGCGCTGTTCGCCGGCAACGACATCTTCTACCTCGTCATCGTCGGCAACAGCCCCCTGTGCTGGTTGGCACGCCTGTTCGGCAAGAAGATCATCCTCAACGTGGACGGCGCCGATTTCGCTCGCGACAAATGGCAAGGCTTCGCCAAGAAGTACCTCAGCTGGACCGAGAAGGTTGCCGCCAGGCGGGCCGACGTCGTGATCGCGGATTCGACCGTCATCCAGCGCCGCTACATCGACCTGTTCCAGCGCGAGACCGTATTCATTCCTTACGGCGCCAATCCGTGGCCGCGCGAGAAGGAAGCGCACAACCGCGACATCCTCGAACGCTTCGGCCTTCGCTCGGGCGAGTACATTCTCTTCGTGAGCCGCATGACGCCCGAGAACTGCGCGCACGTGCTGCTGGAGGCCCACCGACGCAGCGGCAGCCGCCACAAGCTGGTACTGGTGGGCGACGCCCCTTATGTGGACGAATACAAGCAGCGAGTCCAAGCCCTGTGCGAGCAGACGGGCGCGCTGATGACAGGCTATCTGTTCGGCGACGACTACCGCCGCATGAGCGCCCACTGCCGCTACTTCGTGCTGCCCGCGGGCATCGACGGGACGCGACCGGTGCTGCTGGATCAGATGGCATTCGGCAACTGCGTCGTGGTGCGCGACACGCCGGCCAACATGGAAGTCATCGGCCAGGCCGGCATGTCGTTCTCGGACGCGGACGACGTCGAGTCACTGGCGCAGGTGCTGCGCCGGCTCGACGAAGACGATGCCGAAGTGATGCGGCTACGCGCCGCGGCACTCGATCGTGTGCAGCAGACCTACTCGTGGGAACGCATCACCGACCAGTACGAGGCCCTGTTCAGGCAGATGGCCTGAGCCGGCGACTGGCCCGCGCCTCACGGATGGTCTCCACGATCTGCCGCGGAAAGAGCCCCAGCCAGGCCACCAGGCCGACGTACAGGGCAAGCGAGACGGCCGCCGACACCCACGGCCCGGCGTCCTGCGTGAAGTGCAGGCACAGCCACAGCGCCGCGCAGGCGCCCGCGATGCGCGCCCAGACGCCTGGTTCATACAAGTTGCCGAAGCGCGTCAGCGTGTAGAACTGCGATACGAGCAGCATGGCCAGTTGGCTGCCTACCGTCGCCCAGGCGGCCCCGACGATGCCCATGCGCGGAATCAGCCAGAAGTTCAGGCCAAGGTTGATCACGCAGGCCAGCGGCGCGTTCCAGTACCCGTGGGCGATTTCGCCGTTGGCGAGGTTGATGCTCGAACCCAGCAGCGCAAACACGATAAGCACGAAGTTCCAAACCAGAACGTTGAGCGGGTCGACCGCCCCGACGAAGTCCGGGCCGAACACCGCCGACAGCATCGGCGCGCCGACGCTCGGCAGAACGATCGCCACCGGCAGCGCGCACACCCCTGCGAACTGGGCCGTCAACCGGCAACGCGCGAGCGCCGACGCGCGGTCACGCACGATCTCTGCGGACAGGATGGGTATGAGCGGCGTGACGACCGTGATCGCGACGAAGACCGCCAGGTCGAGCACCTTGTAGGCGGCGCTGTACAGGCCTACGTCGGCGCTGCCCCGCAGGTGCTCGAGGATGATGACGTCCGAGCGCAGGATGATGCTGGTGAAGATGGAACTCACGCCCACGGGTGCGGCCACCCGCAGCATGCCGGTCATCATGCCGCCGCGAGGGCGCAGCGAGGGCTTGACGAGCGCCACCATCATCAGGCATGCCACCACGGTGTAGGCGAGGTTGCTGGCGACGACGCCCACGGTCAGCGCAGTGATGTCCATTGCCGGCAGCAGCCACACCAGGGCTGCCAGCATCAATTGCGTGACGCCGAACACGAGGTTCGACCACAGCGAGAGCCACGGCTTGCCGTAGACCTGGTAGATCGGTTCGAAGAAGCGCGAGGCGAGCACCGGCAGTCCGACGGCGGCAACTAGCAGAGCCGCGAGCAGTGTGTTCGGCAACGCGAAGGCCACGCCGATCGCCCCGGCCATGACCACCAGCGCGATCACGATGCGCATCAGCAGGAAGTTGCCGAGGAAGGCGCTGCGGTCCTCGCCGTCGTGCTGCGCCAGACCGCGCGCCAGGACCGCCGTTGTGCCGAGATCGGCCAGCGCCACGGCAATCGTGCTGAAGGCCAGCACATAGTTGAACTGCCCGAACATCGCAGTGCCCATCGTGCGCGCGACGACGACGAGCAGCACCAGGTTGGCGCTGATGGACAGCACCCGCGCCAGCCCCTGCGCGATGACGTTGACGGCAAACTGGCGGGAGGAGGACATGCGGTGACTGCGAAGAGGCCGGCGAGTGCCGGCACGACACCGGCACGTCGATCAAAGGCTGCGATTGTGTCGCAGTGGCGCTGCGTTTCGGCGCCTACGGTTCGCGCGCGGCGCGCCGAAGGGAGCGGGTAAGCGGATCCATCCAGTAGTCGAGCAGCGTGCGCGGCCCGGTCAGCAGGAACACTTCGGCCGACATGCCCGACTTGAGCGGCAGGTCCGTCTGCGCCTCGGGCCGCAGCCACACGCGGTAGTAGGGCGGTGCGCTGCTGCCGGGCTCGATCACCCGGTCGGCCGACACGTGCGTCACCACCGCCTGCAGCAAGGGGCTGTTGCGGTCGGCGAAGGCCGTCACACGGACCTCCGCCTTGTCACCGGCCTTGACGTGCGCGATGTCCTCGGGTCTAAGCCGGCCCTCGACGACGAGCGGCGAGTCTTCCGGCACGATGTTCATCAGCAGCTGGCCGGCCGCGATGACGGTGCCCGAGCCCATCGGCTTGAGGTCGATCACGGTGCCGGAGACCGGCGCGCGCAGCGTGAGCCGCTGCACCTGCTCCTGCAGCGCCCGATGCTTGAGCCCCAGTTCATTGAGGCGCTGCTGCGACTGGGCATAGTCGCTTGCCACGTCGCGCCGGAAGCCGTCCTGCAGCTGCGACAGCTGCTGCGCGAGCGCACCGCGCTGGCTGCGCGCTTCGGCCAGGTCCGCCTGGAGCGAGTTGTGGCGCGTGCGTGCATCGGCCGCCGCCTTGCGCAGCGACAGGAGCCGCGCTTCCGACACGAAGCCGCCGTCGCGCAGCGACTCGTTCGACGTGACCTCTTCCTGGGCCAGCTTCACTGTTTCGGCCGCCGCCGTGACCGAGCCTTGCAGCGCGGCGATGCGTGTCGACAGATCGACCAACTGCCCCTGCAGCGACTGGGTCTGTTGCTGCTGGAACTGGCGGCGTGCATCGAACAGGTGGCGCTCCCGCTGCATGGCGCTGTCGCTCTCGCCGACCCGCGATTGCGAGGGAGCCTGCAGCTTTCCTTGTTCGTACTCCGCCCGCAGCCTGGCGAAGCGAGCCTGCTCGACCTGCAGCTGGGTCCGCACCGTGTCGAAGCTCGCCTGCGTCTCCGCGCTCGCGAGGCTGAGCAGCAGATCGCCTTCCCTGACGCGATCGCCGTCGCTGACGTGCAGCCGCTCGACGATGCCACCGTCGCGGTGCTGGACGGCCTTGCGGATGTTGTCGGTGCGCAGATAGCCCTCTGCCACCACGGCGCCCGACAGCGGTGCGATCGAAGCCCACAGGATGCCGAGCAGGAGCAGCACGGCGATCGCCAGCAGCCCGGTGCGAATCAGGCGGCGCGCCTGCGGGTCGGCCGTCAGCACGACCCGGGCGAGCGCGGCATTGCTCACGATTGCGCCTCCTTCGATGCAGGCACGCGACCCGACAGCCATGCCGCCACCGCCTCGCGGCTGCCCTGCCGCGACACCACACCGGCGCGCAGGACCATCCACTGATCGGCCAGCCGCGCGAGTCGCAGGCGTGCCGTGAGGACAACGACGATGCAGCCACGCTGGCGCACGGCCTCGACGGCCTGCACCAGCGCCTGTTCGCCGTCGGCATCCAGACCGGCGGTCGGCTCGTCCAGCACCAAGAGTGCGGGTTCGCCGAACAACGCGCGTGCGAGCGCGACACGCCGCGCCTGGCCCTGCGCGAGCTGCAGACCCTGGCTGCCCAGCGGCGTCAAATAGCCTTGCGGCAGCTGTTCGATCAGGGATGCGATCCCCGCCAGCTCCGCCGCTGCCCTCACCTGTTCCATCGAATCGTCAGCGGCCGCGCCGCGGGCGATGTTCTCTGCAACGGTGCCGTCGAACAGCTGGGGCTCGTGACCGACATACCCGCACAGGCGACCCAACGCAGAACGGTTCCACGCCTTCAGCTCGACGCCATCGAGCAGGACACTGCCGCTGTGGGCTTGCACGAGGCCCAGCATCAGGCGGCCGAGCACCGTCTTGCCGGAACCGCTCGGTCCGATGACCGCCAGCATCTGGCCGGCGCCCAGCTCCAGGTTCACGCCTCTCAGCACGGGCCGATGCGGCCCCAGCGGGGCGAACGACACCGCGTCGAGGCGCAGCCGGTGGGTGCTCGCGCTGTCCATGGTGCCGGACGCCGCGGCATCCCGCGCGGGTACGAGGTGGGCATTCAGCCGGTTCAGTGAACGCAGGCCATCGAGCAGCGGCCGCCATCCGGCAATCAAGCCTTCGAGAGGCGCGAGCGCGCGGCCCAGGACTAGTGTCGCGCCGACCATCACGCCGGGAGCGGCCTGCTGCTCGAGCACCAGCCACGCCCCCACGGCGAGCATGCCCGACTGCAGCAGCTGCCGCAGCAGGCGTGACAGGGATTGATAGAGGGCTGCGCGATCCGCCGCGGCACGCAGGCCGGCGACGGCCGGCTCGTGCAGTCCTTGCCACCGCCGGGCCAATACCTCGGTGCCGCCATGCGCGAGCCATGCTTCGCGCGACGGGGCGGCGTCATCGACGGTGCGCAGCGAGGCGCCGAGCTTCGCCTGCGCATCCTGCAATGTCGAGCGGGTGTGCCGTTCGCTCATCGCCACCAGCACCAGCAGTACGCCCATGCCGGCCATGGTCAGAAGTCCCAGCAGCGGATGCATGAGGAAGATGACGAGCAGGTAGAGCAGAACCCACGGTGCATCCATCAGTGCGAGGACCGGCGGTCCAGCGAGCCCTGCGCGCAATGTGGCGACGTCGCGCAGCGTCGCCGGTGTGGCTTCGCCCGCACCGGCGCGATGCTCGAGTAGCGCGCGCAGAACCTGCGGCGCAATGCGTTCCTCGAGCTTCGCGCCGGCGAAGCTGAGCAGCCGCGAGCGCACCAGGTCGAGCACGGCGCCCACGCCGAGCGCCATCACAACGGCGGTGAGCAGCAGCCACAAGGTCTCCTCGCTGCGGCTCACCAGCACCCGGCCGAAAACCTGCAACACGAAGAAGGCCGGTGCCAGCAGCAGCAAGTTGATGACCGCGCTGAAGCCCGCCACCCACCACAACAGCCCTCTGAGGCCGGGCGTTCCCCGCAGGGCACGGCGCCACAGCGCCAACAACCCGTCTTGCCGCACGCTGCCTGCAGCCCGCTCAGAGTTCGCCATCACGGCGCAGGGTGGCCTCGAAGTACGCCACCGTCTCGGCCAGGCCCGCGGCGCAGCCGACGCGGGGTTCCCATGCGAGCACCTCGCGCGCCTGGCTGATGTCAGGACGCCGCCGCACCGGATCGTTGATCGGCAGCGGCATGAATTCGATCTTCGAGCGCGACCCCGTGAGGTCGATGATCTGCTCGGCCAAGGACAGGATGGTCTGCTCCACCGGGTTGCCGAGGTTGATCGGTCCGATCACCTCTTCATCCGTGTCCATGAAGCGGATGAAGGCCTCGATCATGTCGGTCACATAGCACAGCGATCGTGTCTGCGAGCCGTCGCCATAGACGGTGATCGGCTGGTTCAGCAGCGCCTGCACGATGAAGTTCGAGACCACGCGGCCATCGTCCAACTGCATGCGCGGGCCGTAGGTGTTGAAGATGCGCGCCACCTTGATTTTCAGGCCATGTTGACGGTGGTAGTCGAAGAACAGCGTCTCGGCGCAGCGCTTGCCCTCGTCGTAGCAGGCGCGCGGACCGATCGGGTTCACGCGGCCCCAATACGACTCGACCTGCGGATGGATTTCCGGGTCGCCGTAGACCTCGCTGGTGGAGGCCTGGAAGATGCGCGCCCCGATGCGCCTTGCCAGCCCCAGCATGTTGATCGCGCCGTGTACGTTGGTGCGCACCGTTTGCACCGGGTCGTACTGGTAGTTCACCGGAGATGCGGGACAGGCGAGATTGAAGATGCGATCGCCCTCGATATACAGCGGATAGGTGATGTCGTGGCGGACCATCTCGAAGCGCGGGTGATCGAGATACGGTTCGATGTTGCGCTTGTCGCCGGTGAAGAAGTTGTCGACGCACAGGACGTGATGGCCGTCAGCCAGCAGCCGCTCGACGAGATGCGAACCCAGGAATCCGGCGCCGCCGGTGACGATGATGTTCAGCCGCTTCTTCACTTCTTCCCCCGTGCGCCGCCGACGCGGCGTTCGACTCAGTAGGCGTTCGGATTGGACAAGCCCCGGACGAGCGTGAGCACGAGAATCCGGAAGTCCAGCCACAAGGACCAGTTATGGATGTAGTCGAGGTCCAGCCGGATGCGCCCCAGCATCTTGTCGTGCGTGTCGGTCTCACCGCGGTAGCCGTTCACCTGGGCCCAGCCGGTGATGCCCGGCTTGACCTTGTGACGCAGCATGTAGCCGTCGATCAGGCGGCGCTGGGCGGCATTGAGCGCCACCGGATGCGGACGCGGCCCGACGATGCTCATGCGGCCTTGCAGCACGTTGATGAACTGCGGCAGCTCGTCGAGCGAGGTCCGCCGCAGGAAGGCGCCCAGCGGCGTGACCCGCGCGTCGTTGCGGACGGCCTGGCGGAACTCCGCCTTGCCGTCTTCGCAGACCGTCATCGTGCGGAACTTCCATATCTCGAACTCCCGACCATCCAGGCCGTCGCGGCGCTGGCGGAAGATTGCCGGCCCCGGTGAAGTGAGCTTGATCGCCGCCGCGATGAGCAGCATCGGCAGCGCGATGAACGCGAGAATGAACGAACTCACGACGATATCGAAGGCGCGCTTGGACATCGCGTGGATGCCCTGGTGCGGGGTGTCGATGACGTTGACGATCGGCATGCCGCCCATCGTGTCCCAGCTCGCCCGAAGCAGACCGAAAGCCGTGAAGTCGGGAACGTAGTAGACGCTGACCGTCGAATCGCGCAGCTGGTTGACGATCTGGTGGATGCGCAGCTCCGAGCGCAGCGGCAGTGCGATATAGACGATGTCGATTTCGTTTGCGTGGATGCGCCGCAGCAGCTCTGCGTAGTTGCCGGCTACCGTGAGGCCCGGCGCGATGCGTTCGACATTCGGCGCCCGATCGTCGAAGTGTCCAACCAGCCGCAACCCCATCCAGGTCGAGCGCTGCATCTGCTGGGCCACTGCCTGGCCCGTCTCGTTGGCACCGATGATCGCTACCGTGCGGTAGTTGCCGCCGCGCAGGCGCTGCAGCCGCAGCACCGAACGCAGCAGGATGCGCGTGCCCAGCAAGCCGGCCAGCGTCACGGTGCCCCACACCAGGATGAGCAGCCGCGCATCCTCCTGGAACACCAGCGAGCCGGCGGCGTTGCCGATGAGGTCGACACCGGCGATGGTGACGAACCAGCACTGCGCGGTGCGGCCGAGTTCGACCCGTAGCCGCGCCACCCGCCACGAGCGGTAGAGCGGCCAGATGCCGGTGCAGGTGGCGAACACTCCCACCGCAAGCAGCCCGGCCATCAGTTGTTCGTGGCCCCACGTCACACCCATGTGTTGCGTCGCCAGCCACAGTCCGGCGAGGATCCACAGCGCGTCGACGATGCGGAACAAGTCCACCATCGTCGCGCTGTGCGCGTGGACCCAGCCGCGCGGCGCCGCAGAGGAGGTGGGCGGTGGCATCCCTATCTCCTTCGAAGGCTCAGGCCACCGCGTCCGCCGCGGGGGCGGGCTTGTGGACCAGCGCCATCACCCAGGGATTGAAGCCCGTGCCGTGCAACCACTTTGGCAGGTGGTCGACATAGGCCTGCACCATCGGTCGCACGGGCCGGGGCACCCTCGAGCATGCGAGGAAGCCGGCGATCGGCTGCGGATCGAGCCGATAGCTCAACCCCTCGAGGTAGCGGTTCAGGTCGGCATACGACCAGAGAAAGTTCTCTCCCCACGTCTTGTGCACCGAGACACGAAGTTTCGTCGACAGCCAGCGCTCGACGCCGGATGCGCGCGAATCGAGGTCATGTGCCACGTCGACCGGAAACCCTCGGTTGGGCCCGGCCACCAGCATCACCCCGCCGGGCCGCACCACTCGGAACACCTCGCGCAGCCACTGCTTGCGCCGCGCGTGGTAGTCCGGCAGGCGGTCGGAGTGTCCGTTCGACGTGCCCACATGCTCGATGACGCCGAGCGTGTAGACGAAGTCCAGGCTCCCGTCGGCAAACGGAAGCCGCAGTCCCTCCGGGTCGACGATGAACATGCGCTCCTGAGGCAGCGACAGGCGTGTCCAGTGGCGGTGCAGCCCGGGCAGGTCAACGCCGTAGGCGTCGTATCCGAGGTCCAGGAACGTGCGGACCATGGCGCCGACGCCGCAGCCGACGTCGAGCACACTGCGGGCGCCGGCCGATTTCACGCGCGGCAGCAGGTAGTCGACCGTCTTGCGGGTGTTCACCTTCTCCTGGTTGGCCGCGTACTCGTCGGTCGTCACGTCGGGAGCATCTTCGACGGCCCCCCCGAACACGCTGCGATAGCCGCCAATTGTCTGGCAGATGCCCGACAGGTCGAGCGGCGTGCCGGCGCTCGGCGAAGGAGACATGGCGCTGCCGTTCATCATGCGATCTCGGACGCAAGGGCCATGCCGCGTGGCACCGTCCGCAAGCTGCGGCGCACGGCTTCGATCACGTCGCCCACGTCCTCGTCGGTGAGGCGCGCCGAGAGAGGCAAGCTCACCGTCTGCCGGCCGACGCGCATGGCGTTCGGCCACTGTTCCGGAGCCCAGCCGAATCGTCCCTGGTAGAAGGGATGCTCGGGGACGCTCAGGTAGTGCACGCCGACACCGATGTGGTGCTTCGTCATGGCATCGAGGAATGCGTCGCGCGTGATACCGGTGCGCGCCGCATCGATGAGCAGCGTGTACAGGTGGAAGGCATGCCGGGTGTTCGCCTCGGGTGGCGCAGGCCGTTCGACGGGGAGATTGGCCAGGGCCTCGTCATAGCGCTGCCAGATCGCGCGGCGCCGCAGCCAGTAGCGTTCGATGCGCTCGAGCTGGTGCAGGCCGATTGCGGCCTGCAGGTCCATCATGTTGTACTTGAAGCCGGCGTCGACGACTTGGTAGTGCTTGTAGCCGTCGTCTCCGAAGCGCTTCCAGGCGTCCTTGGACATGCCATGCAGCCCGAGCACCTTGATGCGTGCCGCATCGGACTCGTTCCGTGTCAGCACCATGCCGCCTTCGCCGGTGACGATGTTCTTCGTCACGTAGAAGCTCAGGCAGCCGAATTCGCCGAAGGTGCCGGCCGCGCGGCCGTGGTATCGCGTCTCGATCGCGTGAGCGCAGTCTTCGATCAGCGTCAGCTCGAAGCGCCTGGCGAGCTCGCACAGCGCGTCCATGTTGCACGGGCGTCCGGCGTAGTGGACAGGCAGCAGCGCCTTCGTTCTCGGAGTGATCGCACGCTCGACGGCGGCAGGATCGATGTTGTACGTGACCGGATCGATGTCGGCCAGCACCGGCGTGGCGCCGGCGTGGACGATCGCGTTGACCGTGGCGCAAAAGGTCAGTGGCGTGGTGATGACCTCGTCGCCCGGGCCGACGCCGGCGGCAAGCAAGGCCAGGTGCAGCGCGGCAGTGCAGGAGTTCAGCGCGACCGCGTGGGGGCTTTGCTTGTAGCGCGCCATCTCCACCTCGAAGCGCGCGGTCTTCGGACCGGTCCCGAGCCAGCCGCTGCGCATCGTGGCCAGCACCTCCTGGATTTCGGCGTCCTCGATGGCCGGCGCTCCGAAGACGAGAAAGCGATCCTTGGTTCGGACTGCTGCGGCACTTTGCGTGTGGCTCATCGCCCCCCCGTACATTTCGTACGCCAACCACTTGTCGGACCACCCTGACTGCGCCCAGTCTTGACGTCCTCTTCAAGAAAATGCGGTGCCCGTGCCAGCCGATGGATCGGCCCGCACCTGACCGGCCGCCATCCATCGTCGGACGGGTAGTCCCCGAATGCGGATCTCAGGCGCGGCGATCGAGCGCCGCGCTCGCTTGTCTCACGCTGCCTTGCGGCGCTTTGACACCCAGGCCAGGACGCCTAGGCCCGCAAGCATCAGCGCATAGGTCTCGGGCTCGGGCACCGGGTTCGGAATGACCGTCTCGAGCCAGCCTGAATAGGAGCCGCCGTCCGCCTGGCCGACGACGGCGAAACGATAGGTGCCCGCGGTAGACAGCGTGGCGAGCGAAGCGAATCCATCGCTGCCATCGGTGTCCGACGCGATCACGTTGTCGAATGCATCGAAGAAGCCGATGCCGAAGATCTGCACGTCTGCCGTGCCCGAGATGAGGCCGCCGACCGCGACACCGCTCGCCGAGACGTCGAATTGGTAGAAGTCGAAGAAGTTGCCGGAGTGTGACGCACCAATCGCGAATGACTGGTTGTCGATGTTGCCGAGGTCGCCAGGCTCCACCGCGAATGCGCTGGACGCCGCCATCAGGGCTGCCGCGGCAGCCAAGGTCTTGAGCTTCATCAGGTCCTCCTCAGGATGCAATGCGAATATCGGCGCAGTTCCCGCCGGAACTTCGTTGCGGTTCTTGGAGCGCCTTATCTCAGGTTGGTTTGTAGCGGATGGTGCGGGTGCTTGCACCCCCTCGAACAAGGGATGGTGTGCGCACCATGACAGTCCGCAACGCCCCACTCCCCCGATTTCGCCAAGCCCGCAGTCCCGGGGGTCAGCCGCGGCAGCCTCCCCTCTACACTTCGCCCACAAGGGAAGGAGCGGGTGATGTGCGACGTGCTCAGACGTTGGGCGGGTGTGGTTGTGTGCGCCATTCTCGCTGGGTGCGGCGGTGGTGGCGCCGACTCCGGCGAGTCGATTCGGCTGTCGATCGATGCGTCCAGGGAGATGAGCGTCCTGGAACGCCAGCCCTTGACCTTTCAGCTGCGCGCCGGTGTGGACGGCGCGAAGGTGGGCCAGGTCTTCTATGTTGCGGTCGCGACCGAAGGCGGCGCGCAGAGCCGGTTGATTTCGGACATCCGGCTCGTCGACAACGCCATCTCTGATGCGCTGTACCTCGACGTTGATCTGCGCACCGATATTCCGGCCGGGCGCCACGAGGAGGTGCTCAGCGTCGCGATGTGCAGCGACGCGGCCTGCGCTCAACCGCCTGCCGGCGGGCCGGTTTCCACACGGATCATCGTGAACGTCAAGCCGAACATCGCCATCGTGCCACTCATCGAACTGACGCGCAGCGGAGCCGACGCGGCACCCGGCATCGAGGTGCGAGTGGACGTGCCTGGCGAGGCGGGTGAAGTGGCGCTCAACGTCAACTCGCTGCACTCCAGCGCAATAGGCGCAGAGCTGGCGGGACACACGCTGCGCATCACCACGCAGCAGGTTCGCGCAGGAACGTACGAACTGCCGCTCGACGTGTACTCGACAACGCAGCCGGGTTACCAAGCCAGCACGACCGTTCGCTACACGGTCTTGCCGCCGAGCACCGGCGAGCAGCCCATGACGATGTCGGCGGACAGCGCAATGACCATCGCCGTCGCTGACGGCCAGCTGCTTACCAGACGTATCACGCTTCAGAAGGCGTCGTGGTCCAGTGCGCCGATCGAAGGCGAGATCACGAATCAATGGCCCGGTACATCGGCGGTTCTGTCCTTGGTGCCGGCCGGCGACGACGCATTCGATCTCGTCATTGATACGCGGGGCGCGGCGCCGATCCACCACAGCGGCCTGGTTCGCTTCCGGGCCGCTCAGGCAGGGGAGCTGTACGTGAACGTCTCAGTGGCAGTGGCGTCGTCCGTCTCGATGACCGCCCCGCAGTCCATCACCCTGGATGCGACGACGGTGCCGGCGGATGCACGCTGGTCGACACCGGTAACCATGGTGGATGGCGCCGCCATCGGGTGGTCGGCCACAGTGTCGCAGCCATGGCTCAAGCTGACGCGCCCGAGCGGCGTGACGGGAAGAGACAGCCTCGATGTGGAAGTCGATCCGACAGCAATCGCGCGC
This sequence comes from Burkholderiaceae bacterium, assembly GCA_905339355.1. Classification (GTDB taxonomy): domain Bacteria; phylum Pseudomonadota; class Gammaproteobacteria; order Burkholderiales; family Burkholderiaceae_C; genus Albitalea. Next base: position 2,233 of record CAJPFZ010000371.1, on the reverse strand, counting down.
TTCCCGGGGTACCAATTTGCGCACGTCGACGTCGTGGTGGACCGTGCTGGCGTGCAGCCGGTTCGGCTCGTCTACACGGTCTCGAACAACGTGCCCGCGATCACGGTGAGTTCTCCCGGCGCGCTGGTCGGCGCTGGGGGAAAGATCTATTTGTCGGGCTTCGGTTTGACACGCACCGACCTCGTGTCCAGCGGAATGATGACCCTGTCGGGCGCGACCCTCAGTTCGGTGAGTCACCACGCCGACCCGCGCTTCGTTGGCGACTACTACATGATGGTGCTGGACGTGGTTGACGCCGTGCCCGGAACGCCGGTGACCGTAACGCTTGACACGCCGCTGCTTCGCTCCTCCGTGACGCTGCCAGTGCGCGAGAACGCAACGCCGAGCGCCGGCCATGCCAAGCTGCCGCTGGGTGAACGGCGCCCGCCGAGCTGGTCCTCGCGCGAGAACGCGTGGGCCGTGGCCGGGAACGGAATGGTCTATCGCTTGGGCCTTTCCAGCGGAACATGGGAGCTCAGCGCCACGCCGCTGCCGGGTGTGGTTGACGTCGACTGGTCGCCGGACGAAACGGTCCTGCTCGCCTTGACCGACATTGGCGTCCGCGGCCTTCACCCCACCACGTTGTCTACTCTCTGGTCCGCGTCGCCGGACCCCTTGTCGTATCCCTGGTCGATCGACACGCGCACGACTGCTCTGCAGAAATCGTTGGCGAACAACGCTTCGGGCTCGGTCTTCGCGTCGATGCGCGGCCCCAGCGGCGGCTCAAGCGACGTGGTCGACCTGATCATCGACTGGCGCACGCCGTTGTCCACATATGGCCAGGGAGGGGGATACCACGCTGGAACCATTGACCTCGGTTCGTTGCCGATGGGCATTGCGAGCAGCGCCAGCCGTACAGCCACCATCATGTCGCAAGGACCGCAGAAGGACTCGCGATATGTCTTCCGCACGCTCCAGCGACGCATGACGCCGGGATACGCCGACGACGCCTTGTCCGGACTGGCCGATGGCCTCTTCGTGCTCTCCAGCGACGACGCCGGGTCGCGCGTGCTCACCAGCGATGGACACGTGTATTCGCGTTGGTTTGGCAGTTCCTGGCTCGCCCAGGAACTGCCCAGCGACCGCACGGCGATGGGCTACACCCTCACCGGTGACGGTCAATTCGGCCTCGTCTACAGCGCCATCCTCAGCGGAAGCGGAGATGCGGAGGTCGCCACCGAGCCCCAGCTTGCGGTGATCGATCTCAGGGGCACGCCATGGCCGATGACGGTACTGGCGACACTGCCGATCACTGGACCAGTGGGCTGCGGCTCCCCCCGCGGCACGGGCGAGACCTGCCGCCACCTGGCGTCTCTCGTCGTAGATCCAAAGTCCCGGATGGTGCTCGTCTCCGGCCCCCGTGGCATGACCCTGGTCCCACTGCCCGAGACCGTTCGCGCGGCGAGCTATTCGACTCGCGGGACGAGCGTGCTCCGCTCGCAGCCGCGGCGAGCGCTTCGCGTAGCGCCCATCCGTGCCGTGCCGGCAGGCATGCACTGAACGGTCGCCTGCGCCGTTCGCGGCGCGGGCGATCAAGCCCATGACACTCGCTTCAAGGCGTTCCTCGCGGCTGAGACCCCTCGGATATGAAGCGGTGATAGAACGCGATCATCTCCGAGTAGTTCTTGATCGATATCCGCTCGTCGGTCCCGTGGAAGCGCGACAGATCCTTCTCGGCGGCCCGCACCGGTGAAAACCGGTAGACGTTGTCGGCGATCGGCAGCATGTGCCGCGAGTCGGCCGCCGCGACCATGAGCCCCGGCGCTTCTCAGCGCTGCTGGCCTGCAGGGCGCGCTCAGCCGGTTCGATCCGCTCCTCGACCATGTACGCGGGTTTCCACGGTAGGAAGTGAAGGCGAAAAAACTTCAAGAACCGCTTGACCTTCCCACCATGGGAGAGATGAAAGTCCCGGTCTCGGAACCACCCGACCTCTCCAGGAGACTGCAATGAGCTATCCGATGAACATTGGCGAAGCAGCACAAGCCGCAGGCGTGACGGCCAAGATGATCCGGCACTACGAGAGCATGGGGTTGATTCCCGAGGCGTCGCGCACGGATGCCGGCTATCGGCAGTACACCGTGCGTGAGGTCGAGATCCTGCGCTTCATCCGCCAGTCGCGTTCGATGGGATTCTCGATGAAAGACATCGCGCAGCTGCTCGAGCTCTCGGCCAACAACCACCGCGAGAGCCGGGA
>CAJPFZ010000370.1 GCA_905339355.1 Burkholderiaceae bacterium | reverse complement strand
GGCTCGCTCGGCATGGTGGGTTCCACCTTGCCGGTGCAGTGGCTCTTGCCGGTTCTGGGTTGGCGCGGCCTCTTCTGGGGGCTGGCCGTGATGTTCGCGATGGCGATTGCCGCCATTGCCTGGCTTGTCCCCCACGATGCGCCCGCTCGGCGTGTCGAGGCCCAACCGTCCACCGCACCGCAGGGTGGCTACCGCGAGGTATTCCGCCACCCGATGTTCCGGCGATTCGCGCCGATCGGGTTCTTTCAGTACGGCGGCATGGTGGCGGTGCAGTCCCTGTGGGCGGGGCCGTGGCTGGTTCAGGTGTGCGGCTTCACGCAAAAGCAGGCGGCGAGCGGGCTGTTCGGCATCAACGTCGCCATGCTCGTGACTTTCATGAGCTGGGGTGTCGTCGTACCGCGCCTGTACGCCCGCGGCTGGAACGCGGCCCGGCTGATGGCCCGCGGCATCCCGGTGTGCTTGCTGGTGCTTCTGTTGGCGATCGCGCTCGGGCGCCACGCGACCGCCTGGGTGTGGGGGCTCTTCTGCGTCACCAGCACCGTGGTGTCGCTGTCGCAGCCTGCGATCGGCCAGGCTTTCCCGGCGGCGCTCGCCGGCCGGGCGCTGTCCGCCTACAACCTCGTGATCTTTGTCGGCGTGTTCGCGTTGCAGTGGGGCATCGGCCTCGCCGTGGACGGTTTCAAGAGCACGGGCTGGACGGCCGAGTCGTCCTTCCAGGGGGCATTCGCGTTGTTTGCGCTGTGCTGCGGGTTCGCGTATCTGTGGTTTTTGCGTCGTCCCGCAGCCTTGCCCGCCGACCGTGCCTGAGGCGGCATCCTGCAACTGCCGATAATCGCTCACCATGCCGGGTCTTCTGATCATCGCCCACGCGCCGCTCGCGTCATCGCTGAAGGCGGTGGCGAGCCACACTTTTCCGGAGTGCGCGCGGGTGCTGGAGGCGCTGGACGTGCCGCCGGACATGCCCGTCGAGGAGATCGAGTTGCAAGCGCGCGCCCTGCTCGAGCGCGTGCGCAACCCGGAGGCGTTGATCTTTACCGACGTGTTCGGCGCGACTCCGTGCAACGTGGCGCAGCGGCTGGCCAGCAGTGTGGAAGGCGCGCAGGTCAAGGTGATCGCCGGCGTCAACGTTCCGATGCTGTGGCGCTCGCTGTGTTACGCCGACGAGTCGCTCGACCTGCTGGTCGCGCGTGCCGTGTCGGGCGCAACCCAGGGCGTGATGCAAGTCGCCACGTCGCGTCCGCAGAACCAGGCTTTCAAACCAGGTGCCAATGATCAAGACCAGCATCACCATCACCAATAAGCTCGGCTTGCATGCCCGGGCGTCGGCCAAGCTGACGAAACTGGCCACCGGATTCAAGAGCGAAGTGACCATGAGCCGCAACGGCCGGCGGATCAACGCCAAGAGCATCATGGGCGTGATGATGCTGGCCGCCGGGATCGGCTCCGAGGTCGAGATCGAGACCGAAGGCGAAGACGAACAAGCCGCCATGCAGGCCATCGTCGCACTCATCCAGGACAAGTTCGGCGAGGGCGAGTAGCCCGGCGGGGCGCCGCCACGAGGGCGTGACAAACCCGAGCACAACGGCCCCATGCGCTGCTAGCATGGCCGCATGAGCTTTCAGGTGTTCGGTCTGCCGGTGTCGCGAGGTGTGGCGATCGGGCGTGCGGTGCTGGTGGCATCCAGCCGGGTCGATGTCGCGCACTACTTCATCGACGAGACTCAGGTCGACAGCGAAATCGCCCGCCTGCGCGCGGGGCGCGACGCCGTCGCCGGCGAACTCGCGGCGCTGAAGCGCGACCTGCCAGGCGATGCGCCGGCCGAACTGCCGGCACTGCTCGACGTGCACCTGATGCTGCTGCACGACGATGCGCTGACCGGCGCCACCAAGCAGTGGATCATCGACCGGCACTACAACGCCGAGTGGGCGCTGTCGGCGCAGCTCGAGGTGCTGGCACGCCAGTTCGACGAGATGGAAGACGACTACCTGCGCGAGCGCAAGGCCGACCTCGAGCAGGTGGTGGAGCGGTTGCTGCGCGCGATGGCGCGTGGTGCCTCGGCGCCTTCCTTCACTGCCGCAAGTCCGACCGGTCCCAGGGATTTCGCCGGCGAAGACCCGCTGGTGCTGATCGCCAACGACATCGCGCCGGCCGACATGCTGCAGTTCAAGCGCAGCGTGTTTACCGGCTTCATTACCGATGTCGGGGGCAAGACATCGCACACCGCGATCGTCGCGCGCAGCCTGGACATTCCGGCCGTCGTCGGCGCCCGCGAGGCGAGTCGCATCATTCGGCAGGACGACTGGGTCATCATCGACGGCGACGCCGGCATCGTGATCGTCAACCCCTCCCCGATCGTGCTGGAGGAGTACCGATTTCGGCAGCGTCAGAGCGAACTCGAGCGCGCGCGGCTCTCGCGGCTGCGCCACACGCCTGCGGTCACGCTCGACGGCGAACGGGTCGAACTGCTGGCCAACATCGAACTGCCCGGGGACGCCGCCTCGGCGCTGCAGGCCGGCGCGGTCGGCGTGGGGCTGTTCCGCAGCGAATTCCTGTTCATGAACCGCGGCGGCGAGATCCCGGGCGAAGACGAGCAGTTCGAGGCGTACCGGGCCGCCGTTGAGGCCATGAACGGCATGCCGGTGACGATCCGCACCGTCGACATCGGCGCCGATAAGCCGCTGGAGCGCATGTCGATCAACGAGCTGCGGCATGAACACGCGCTCAACCCCGCCATGGGGCTGCGTGCGATCCGCTGGAGCCTGTCGGAGCCTGCCATGTTCCGGCAGCAACTTCGCGCCGTCCTGCGGGCCAGCGCCTATGGAAAGGTGCGCCTGCTTGTTCCGATGGTGGCCCAACTGGCCGAAGCCCGCTACACGCTGGAAGCCGTGGCACGCGCGAAGCAGCAACTCGCCGAGGCCGGCAAGCCCTTCAACGACATCGAGGTCGGCGCCATGGTCGAAGTGCCGGCGGCCGCGCTCATCCTGCCCAGCTTGTTGCGCCTGTTCGACTTCGTTTCCATAGGCACCAACGATCTGATCCAGTACACGCTCGCCATCGACCGGGCCGACGAGGCAGTGGCCTACCTCTACGATCCTTGGCATCCCGCCGTGCTGCAGCTGATCGCACAGAGCATCGCGCGCGCCCGAGAAGCTGGCAAGAGCGTGAGCGTTTGCGGCGAAATGGCCGGCGACCCGAGCTTCACCGAGTTGCTGCTGGCGATGGGCCTGAGAAGCTTTTCGATGCACCCATCTCAGATCTCTGCGATCAAGCAGCGCGTGTTGCGCGCCGACGCAAGGCGCTGGGCGGCCCGACTGGAGCAAGTGCTGAGTGCTGAGGATCCACAAGCCGCGTGTCTCGAGCTGCAGCGCGCGATGGCAAACGTGCCGCCGATCGCTTCGACGGTCGCGGCCTGATGGGTCGATCCCGACAGGCCACTTGCGTCGGCGGAGAAAGTGGTGCTATAGTCGCTGTCTTCGCTGAGCACGCGAGTCAGCGCCGAAAGGCGACGGCTGAAAAAGTCGAGAGATTCAAGCGGCGGCGAAGATAAGAAAGTCGAGCGCTTGACAGGGATTTAAAAAACATGTCAGAATCGCTTTCTTCGCTGAACACACCAAGTTGATCAGCAGCGCCGCAAGGCGACGTTCTTTAAAAACTAACAGCCGATAAGCGTGGGCGTTTGAAGGCGAGTGCCAAGAGTCGAAGGACTCAAGGTCTCATGGACCTTAAACGCTCACTGAATTGAAATTCATGCAAGTGAAGTTCACTTCAATTCTTTGAGTAATTTATCAAGATCGAACTGAAGAGTTTGATCCTGGCTCAGATTGAACGCTGGCGGCATGCCTTACACATGCAAGTCGAACGGTAACGCGGGGCAACCTGGCGACGAGTGGCGAACGGGTGAGTAATACATCGGAACGTGCCCAGTAGTGGGGGATAGCCCGGCGAAAGCCGGATTAATACCGCATACGACCTACGGGTGAAAGCAGGGGATCGCAAGACCTTGCGCTATTGGAGCGGCCGATGTCAGATTAGCTAGTTGGTGGGGTAAAAGCCTACCAAGGCGACGATCTGTAGCTGGTCTGAGAGGACGACCAGCCACACTGGGACTGAGACACGGCCCAGACTCCTACGGGAGGCAGCAGTGGGGAATTTTGGACAATGGGCGCAAGCCTGATCCAGCCATGCCGCGTGCGGGAAGAAGGCCTTCGGGTTGTAAACCGCTTTTGTCAGGGAAGAAACGCGCTGAGCTAATACCTCGGCGTAATGACGGTACCTGAAGAATAAGCACCGGCTAACTACGTGCCAGCAGCCGCGGTAATACGTAGGGTGCAAGCGTTAATCGGAATTACTGGGCGTAAAGCGTGCGCAGGCGGCTTTGCAAGACAGATGTGAAATCCCCGGGCTCAACCTGGGAACTGCATTTGTGACTGCAAGGCTAGAGTACGGTAGAGGGGGATGGAATTCCGCGTGTAGCAGTGAAATGCGTAGATATGCGGAGGAACACCGATGGCGAAGGCAATCCCCTGGACCTGTACTGACGCTCATGCACGAAAGCGTGGGGAGCAAACAGGATTAGATACCCTGGTAGTCCACGCCCTAAACGATGTCAACTGGTTGTTGGACGGCTTGCTGTTCAGTAACGAAGCTAACGCGTGAAGTTGACCGCCTGGGGAGTACGGCCGCAAGGTTGAAACTCAAAGGAATTGACGGGGACCCGCACAAGCGGTGGATGATGTGGTTTAATTCGATGCAACGCGAAAAACCTTACCTACCCTTGACATGCCTAGAATCCCGCAGAGATGTGGGAGTGCTCGAAAGAGAACTAGGACACAGGTGCTGCATGGCCGTCGTCAGCTCGTGTCGTGAGATGTTGGGTTAAGTCCCGCAACGAGCGCAACCCTTATCATTAGTTGCTACGCAAGGGCACTCTAATGAGACTGCCGGTGACAAACCGGAGGAAGGTGGGGATGACGTCAGGTCATCATGGCCCTTATGGGTAGGGCTACACACGTCATACAATGGCCGGTACAGAGGGCTGCCAACCCGCGAGGGGGAGCTAATCTCAGAAAACCGGTCGTAGTCCGGATCGCAGTCTGCAACTCGACTGCGTGAAGTCGGAATCGCTAGTAATCGCGGATCAGCTTGCCGCGGTGAATACGTTCCCGGGTCTTGTACACACCGCCCGTCACACCATGGGAGCGGGTTCTGCCAGAAGTAGTTAGCCTAACCGCAAGGGGGGCGATTACCACGGCAGGGTTCGTGACTGGGGTGAAGTCGTAACAAGGTAGCCGTATCGGAAGGTGCGGCTGGATCACCTCCTTTCTGGAAAATAGCACTCAAATTTGGGCGCCCACACTTATCGGCTGTAGTTGAACACAGCGTGTGAACGTGAGCCGGCTGAGCACTGAACAGCTTCGTGCTTTGGCACCTGGCTGGCGCAGAATCCACATCCCGGGCGCTTCACAACAAACGTGAAGGGTCTGTAGCTCAGTTGGTTAGAGCACCGTCTTGATAAGGCGGGGGTCGTTGGTTCGAGACCAACCAGACCCACCATCTTCATGGGGGGATTAGCTCAGCTGGGAGAGCACCTGCTTTGCAAGCAGGGGGTCGTCGGTTCGATCCCGTCATCCTCCACCATTCCACACATCACTTTCATTGCTGACGCAAGCTGCTGCTCTGGCCGCTTGCGTCAGCGATTCGAAAGAATCGGCTGTCGTTCTTTAACAATTCGTAGAGTCGAATCAGCGTTGTCGACGGAAACCGCTTCATGGCGGACCGTGCCGTCGGCAACATTTTGATTGCGTCAACAATACTTCAACTCGAAAGAGGTTTTGAAGACGGCGTAACGCAGATACTCAAACAGTCCTTGACGATGCCTCTACAGCGAGGCGTCAAAGTTATAGGGTCAAGTGACTAAGTGCATGTGGTGGATGCCTTGGCGATTACAGGCGACGAAGGACGTGATAGCCTGCGATAAGCTTCGGGGAGCTGGCAAATTAGCTTTGATCCGGAGATTTCCGAATGGGGAAACCCACCGAAAGGTATCGCACACTGAATACATAGGTGTGCGAGGCGAACCGGGTGAACTGAAACATCTCAGTAGCTCGAGGAAAAGACATCAACCGAGATTCCGAAAGTAGTGGCGAGCGAAATCGGAACAGCCTGCGCGTTTTAGCCATCGACTTATCAGAACGGAATGGAAAGTCCGGCCACAGCGGGTGATAGCCCCGTATGAAAAAAGTTGGTGGTGGAACTAGGCGCGCGACAAGTAGGGCGGGACACGTGAAATCCTGTCTGAAGATGGGGGGACCATCCTCCAAGGCTAAATACTCGTAATCGACCGATAGCGAACTAGTACCGTGAGGGAAAGGCGAAAAGAACCCCGGGAGGGGAGTGAAATAGATCCTGAAACCGCATGCATACAAACAGTCGGAGCCCGCAAGGGTGACGGCGTACCTTTTGTATAATGGGTCAGCGACTTACATTCAGTGGCAAGGTTAACCGAATAGGGTAGCCGTAGAGAAATCGAGTCCGAATAGGGCGTTCAGTCGCTGGGTGTAGACCCGAAACCAAGTGATCTATCCATGGCCAGGATGAAGGTGAGGTAACACTTACTGGAGGTCCGAACCGACTAGTGTTGCAAAACTAGCGGATGAGCTGTGGATAGGGGTGAAAGGCTAAACAAACTTGGAAATAGCTGGTTCTCTCCGAAAACTATTTAGGTAGTGCCTCAAGTATTACCATCGGGGGTAGAGCACTGTTATGGCTAGGGGGTCATGGCGACTTACCAAACCATTGCAAACTCCGAATACCGATGAGTACAGCTTGGGAGACAGTGCACCGGGTGCTAACGTCCGGACACAAGAGGGAAACAACCCAGACCGCCAGCTAAGGTCCCTAAAATTGGCTAAGTGGGAAACGAAGTGGGAAGGCTAAAACAGTCAGGATGTTGGCTTAGAAGCAGCCATCATTTAAAGAAAGCGTAATAGCTCACTGATCGAGTCGTCCTGCGCGGAAGATGTAACGGGGCTAAGCCAGTTACCGAAGCTGCGGATG
>CAJPFZ010000369.1 GCA_905339355.1 Burkholderiaceae bacterium | reverse complement strand
TGCCGACGCGCTGCACCTGCAGCAGCTCGCTCCAGATGCGCGCCAGCGTGCACTCCACTTCGCCTTGCGGCGCTTCGTAGCCGCGGCTTGCGCAGTCGCTCTCCCCCGGCTCGGGCAACGCCTTGCGGTCGAGCTTGCCGTTGGGCGTCAGCGGCAGCGAGGGGAGCTGCACGTACGCCCACGGCAGCATGTACTCCGGCAGCCCCAGCGCGAGCCGCTCGCGCCGGCTTGCCACGTCCAGCTCCAGCTCCTCCGCTTCGCCCACCACGTACGCCACCAGCCGCTTGTCCTCGCCCTGCTGCGTGGCCACCACCACCGCTTCGCGCACCCCCGGCTGCTGCGTGAGCTTGGCCTCGATCTCCCCGAGTTCGATGCGGAACCCGCGGATCTTCACCTGCTGGTCGTTGCGCCCGAGGTACTCCAGGTTGCCGTCCTCGCGCCAGCGCGCGAGATCCCCGCTGCGGTACATGCGCGCCCCAGGCTCCCCGCTGAACGGGTCGGCCACGAAGCGCTCGGCGGTGAGTTCGGGCCGGTTCAGGTAGCCCCGCGCCACGCCTGCTCCGCCGATATACAGCTCGCCGGCCACGCCGATCGGCACCGGCTGCCCGTGTTCGTCGAGCAGGTAGACGCGAACGTTGTCGATGGGCCGGCCGATCGGCGCGGCGCCGGCCGCGGAGTCGCACTCGTGCAGCGTCGCGCACACCGTGGTTTCCGTCGGACCGTAGGCGTTGAACAGTCGCGGCCGCCGGGTGCGTGAGAACCACGCGCTCAGGCCAGCCACCGTCATGCGGTCGCCGCCGACCGTGACGCGGCGCAGCGGCTGCGGCAACGGCGACGCATCGAGCCCAAGCTGATCCCACAAGGCAGCGGGCAGGTTGACACCGGTCACCTCCTCGCGCCGGCACAGCGGCCAGAAATCGTCGAGGGCAGCCGCGCCCTGAAGCGCCGGCAGCACCAGCGTGGCGCCGGCGGCGAGCGTGCCCCACACGTCCTCGGCCGCGACGTCGAAGGCGCTCGACACGACGCTGAGGATGCGGTCGCCGGGGGCGGTGCCGTAGCGCCGCTGGATCGCCTGCATCTCGTTGACGAGCTGGCGGTGTTCCACCGCCACCCCCTTCGGAACGCCGGTCGAGCCCGAGGTGTAGACGACGTAGGCGAGGTGCTCCGGCCGCGGCTCATCGCCGCCCATGCTGGAGCGCGCTTCGTCGTGCGTCTCGTGCTCGCCGAGGTCCACGAAGTGTGCCTGCGGCACCGCCTCGCGCAGTGCCTGCACTGTGGCGATGCCTACGCCGAGCGTGAGCACGGCCACCGGGTCGCTGTCGGTGCAGATCAAGGCCAACCGTTGCGGCGGATACGCCGGATCGAGCGGCACGTACGCACCGCCCGACTTCAGCACCGCCAGCCAGGCGACCACCATCGCAACACCGCGTGGCATGCAGACGGCCACGCGCTGGTCGGGGCCCGCGCCGAGGGCGCGCAGCCGCAGCGCCAATCGGTCCGCCTGCTGTACCAGCTCGCCGTAACGCAGCGTCACGCCGCCCTGGACCACCGCCGGCGCCAGCGGCGCACGCCGCGCCTGCCGCGCGATCAGCTCGTGCACGCAGGACATGGGGGCGCTCGGATGTGCCGACCTGCCCCACCCATCGAGCAGCAGCCGGCGTTCGTCGGCGGGCAATACATCGAGCTGTCGCAGCGGCGTGTCAGGCGACCGCAGCAGGGCACTCACCAAGCCTTCCAGCGCGGCGCCCATGTAGCCGCACAGGCGCTGCGCGTCCACCGGCGAGCGAACCTGCGCGGTCAGCTCGAAGCCGTCGCCGAAGTCGTCCACGCACAGGCCGATCGGGTAGTTGGTGCGCTCCTGCCAGCGCAGCACCTCGATGCCGGGCAGCGGCGGCAGCGTGGCGCCCTGCCCGCGTTCGCTGTGGCGGTAGTTGAGGATGGCGTTGAAGAGCGG
>CAJPFZ010000368.1 GCA_905339355.1 Burkholderiaceae bacterium | reverse complement strand
GTCTGAGCGGACAACACTGCTGCGTCGTTGCTGCCGAGGATGCTGACCGTGACGGTGGTGGTCGTGCCGTCGGAGGCGGTGACGGTGAACGTGTCGGTGTAAGTGGTCCCATCAACGAACTCATCGTGGGCCGAGTTGGCGGTGTAGGTCCAGTCGCCGTTGGCGGCCAGAGTGAAGGTGCCGTAGGTGCCGGTGGTGCCAGCTTGAGCGACGAAGGTCGCGGGCGAGTCGACGTCGGAGATCGACAGCGTGCCGCTGGTCGACAGGACCGCGTTGGTCTCCGTCAGGTTGACCGTCTGAGCCGACAGAACCGCGGCGTCGTTGCTGCCGAGGATGCTGACCGTGACGGTGGTCTGGGTTCCATCAGCAGCGAAGACCTGGAACGTGTCGGTGTACGTCGTCCCGTCGACGAAGTCGTCGTGGGAAGAGCTTGCGGCATAGGTCCAGGCACCCGCGGCGTCGATGCTGAACGTGCCGTAAGCGCCGGCCGTGGCTGCCTGGGGTACGAAAGCCGGAGCCGTGTCCACGTCCGTGATCGCAATGGTTCCGGACGTCGTGAGCACCGCATCCGTCTCGGGGAGATCGACGGTTTGAGCGGTGAGGATCGCTTGGTCGTCCGTTCCTGTCAGCGAGAGAACGAGGTTCGCACCGGCGGTTGCTCCGTGCTCGTCCGTCACGGTGTACGGAACGGTCAACACAATGACTTGGCCTTCGGCCATGGCCTGGTAGGCCGGATCCGCCGGGTCGAAGCTGAATGTTCCGTCGGGATTGAACGTCAGGCCCGTTGGCGCGGCGCCGCTCAGCGCATACGTCAGCACCGCTCCCGCATCCACGTCGGTCGCCGTCACAGCACCGGAGAAGATGGATGCGTCTTCCGATATCGCAACGACCGAAGAGTGAGGCACCGGCACATCGTTCACCGCGGCCACGGCAAGTGGGACGGTCACCGTCGCCGATGCCTGCCCCAGGTTGTCGGCGACGACGAAATCGAAGGCGGTGTTGCCGTTGAAATCGGCGTTGGGCTGGAAGCGCAGGTTCGCTGCCACCGCTGGCGCGAGCGCCGTTCCCGCCAAGACGGGAGTCAGGCCATCGCTCAGTGTCAGCGTGCCGTTCAGCGGAAGGCTGATCAAGGTGACGGAGACGACGCTGCCGTCGACGTCGGTGCCGCCCAGGCTCACGAGAAGTGGCGTGTCTTCGTCGCCGCTTCCCGACAGGCTGTAAGTCGCTACGGGTGCGTCGTTCACTGCAGCCACGCTGATCGTGACCGATGCAGGCCCCGACACGGAGCCGCCATCGTCCGTGACCGTGAAGCCGACGCTGTCGGTGCCGTTGAAGTCCGGCTCTGGTCTGAAGAGCAGGGTCGCCGCCTGCGAGGGCGTCAGCGCTTGCCCAGCGAGCACCTGGGTCACGCCATCGGCCAGCAGCAGCGCGCCGTTGGCCGGGACGGCGGTCACGGTCACCGTTGCGATGGCGCTGTCGACGTCGGTGCCGCCAAGGGCAATCGGCAGTGTGCTGTCTTCCAGGCCGCTGGCCGAGGCGGCGATCACCGCCGGGGCGTCGTTGACCGCGCTCAGATTGATGCCCGCGCTACCGCTCCCGCTCACTCCGTTTTCGCTCACGGTGTAGCTGAAGCCGCCGACCGGCGCTGAGCCGTCGTATTCGGCCGGCGGAACGTAGCGCAGCCCGGTCAGCTCTTCGATGGAGAGCACGCTGCCCGCGGTGACCGGAGTTCCGTCCGCCTTGTGCAGTTCGCCGGTGGCCGGCACCTGGTCGACGATGATGGCTGCCGCGGCCGATGCGCCTGAGGGCGGCGCGATGCCGAGGCTGATCGGCGGGCCTTCTTCGAACGCGTCGATGGACGTCGATGCGGCCACGATGGCGGGCGGCACGACCGGCGGCGCAATGACCGGCGGCGGGACGACAGCCGCCGGCGTATCGTCATTGCCGCCGGCCTCCGGCGCGGTGATGTCGTTCGAATTTGCGAAGACGGCGCCGCCGCTCGTCTCGGCTGCGCTAGCGAGGCCGTTGCCGGCTGTGAGGAACTCGGCGACGCGGTCCACCCGCAAGCCGGGGCCCAAACCACCCGCGCTGTCAGTGCTGCCAATCGCCGCCGTAGCCGCCGTCGGCTCATTGTTCTCGAGATCGGCGATCACGCGGTCGACGTCGTCGCTCGGCGCCTTCGCCGACACCTCCGGAGTCTTCTCCGGCGTCAGCTGAACGATGCCCTCCTGCGTGGTCAGGATCACGTCGCCGCGGTGCACGAGATCGCCCAGCTTCAGCGCGCGCATCTTTCCGTTGGTGCCGCGAATCAGGGCTGCGCCCCACAAGCCGGTGACTCGTCCTTGAACCGTTTGGAGGATGGTGGGCATGCGGCAACCTTGAGTGGACGAAGCGACCCGCCACAACGGCGCGTGCGTGGAGTCGAGAATACTTTTTGAAACAGCGCTTATGTCGTTTCTGTGGCGGCGGTTTCGTGAACAGATTCACCGAAGCGCGACGCTCGTCGACGCATAAGGACGAGCGCACCTCGGGCGCGCTTGCGGCACCACGCATAGCGGCGGCAAACATGCGTGTCGGTTCTCGGCCGCTGCCAACTCGGCTGGAGGGATTTCGTGCCGTGCTGCGCCACTGCAGCAACAGCGTGCGGCAAGAAGTCACGGGCCGGGCCGTTGGCACCGCTGATAATTGCCGCCGCAATCGAATGGCCAAGGCGACGGCAAGATCGCCAGGAACTTCATCGAGGAGGAATGAATGAGTCGTGACAACCCATTGCGCGGACGAGGTTCGTTCGGCGCACTCGCCTTGACCATGCTGCTGGTCCTTCTCGGAGCGCTGCAGCCGGTGTCCGCGGCGCCGCCGCCCGCCGCCGATTTCGCAGCGCGGCCACTGATCGACGGTGTGGTCCTGTCGCCTTCGGGCCAGCGCCTTGCGCTGCTCGCTTTCGCGGCCAACGGCCGCCGCCATCTTGCGGTCATGGAACTGGACCCCGTGGGCACGCCGAAGGTCGTCGCGGGCTTCGGCAATGGCGACATACTCAAGGTGTGGTGGGCCAACGATGAAAGGCTGGTGTTCGAAGCCTTCATGGATGGGCCCGAGGTCAAGGAAGACGGCGCCGGCACATTTGCGGTGGACCACGACGGGTCTGACTACCGCGAACTGATCTCATGGCGGTCGGCCAACGAAAGCACCGGAACCCGGATCGTGTCGCGCGTGCTGACCTACGGTTGGTTCGTCAGCGCCATGCTGGACGACGGCAGTGACGACATCCTCGTCCACAGAGACGTCGCGGACTCGCTGGGCGAGCACAGCGAGTACCGGCTGGCCCGCCTGGATACCCGCACCGGCCTGCTGCGCACCGCTCGTACCGACATGCCCCGCGGCGCGTCCAGATGGGTGCTCGATGCCAAGCGGGCGCCCCGCGTCACCAGCGTGGTGCGCGACGGCCGGCACAAGATATTCGCCCGGCCGGTCGACGGCGAGGCGTGGGCTCAGCTTGCCGACTTCGATCAGTTCGAAGGCTTCTGGCCGTGGTTCTTCGATTCGTCGGGCCAGTTGCTGGTCGAGTCCAGCCACTTGGCCGGGACCGAGGCGCTCTATTCATACGACCTGGACAAGCGAGCCCTCGATCCCGAACCACTCATCGCGGTCAAGGGGTTCGACCTGAACGCGGAGACGCAGTTCGACTCGAGCACCCGCCGCCTCGTCGGACTGCACTTCCGCACCGATCGGCCGATGAGCTATTGGTTCGACGACAAGCTCGATGCCATCCAGCGCTCGATCGACAAGGCATTGCCGGGCCGCTTCAACCGCATCCACTGTGGCCGCTGCGAATCGTCGAAGTTCTTCGTCGTGCACTCCACTTCCGACCGCCACCCCGGCGAATACTTTCTGCTCAACCGTGCCACGTCCAAGCTCTCGTCGATCGGCCCGGCCCGCCCGTGGATCGACGAGAAGACGCAAGGGCGTCGCAGCTTCCACCGCGTCGCCACGCGCGACGGGCTCTCGATGCCGGTCTATGTGACGAGCCCGCCGGGCGCCAAGGACGACGACCCGCTGCCCGCCGTGGTGGTGGTCCATGGGGGGCCTTGGGTACGGGGCAGCGATCTCAGGTGGGAAGAGGAGGCCCAGTTCCTCGCCTCCCGGGGTTATCGCGTGATCGAGCCCGAGTTTCGCGGCAGCACCGGCTAAGGCGGGCCACATTTCCGGGCCGGCTGGAAACAGTGGGGCCTGGCGATGCAGGACGACCTCGCCGACGCCGTGCAATGGGCCGCCGAACGACGCCTGGCGGATCCGTCACGGGTGTGCATCATGGGCGCGAGCTACGGCGGCTACGCGGCGCTCATGGGCCCGATCCGCCATCCGCAGACCTACCGGTGTGCGATCAGCTTCGCGGGGGTGACCGACATCGACCTGATGTTCAGCATTCGCTGGAGCGACATCAGCGAACAGGCGAAGACCTACAGCATGCCGCGTCTGATCGGCGATCCCGAGAAGGAAGCCCAACATCTGCGAACCGTCTCGCCGCTGAAGCGCGTGGCGGAGATCAAGGTGCCGGTGCTGCTTGCCCACGGGAACGCCGATCGCCGAGTTCCCGATAAACACGCTTATGCGTTCGCCGGCGCGGCGCGCAGCGCCGGTGTCGCGATCGAAGAGGCGTTCTACGAGAATGAAGGACATGGTTGGTTCGACCCAGCCAACCATGCCGACTTCCTGAACCGGGTGGAGAAGTTCCTGGCCCGGTCGCTGGCACCGAAGTGACGGTGATGCCGGCGCTCAACGCTCCCGCAGCGCGTACGCCTTGCCCTTGAGCACCGGCTTGAGCAGGTAGGCCATCACCGTCTTCTTGCCGGTGAGCACGTCCACCTCGGCCGTCATGCCGGGAATGATCGGCATCTTGTCGTTGAAGTGGGCCTGGGTCGTGCGCACGCGCACGAGGTAGAACGCGTTGCCGCGTTCGTCGACGATGGTGTCGGGGCTGATGTTCTCCACCTTCGCGGCGAGGCCGCCATAGATGGAGAAGTCGTAGGCGGTGAACTTCACCGTGGCGTCCAGGCCGGGGTGAATGAACGCGATGTCCTTCGGCTGCACCTTGGCCTCGAGCACCAGGTTGTCGTCCAGCGGCACGATCTCGACGATGTCCTTGCCCGGCTGCACGACGCCGCCCACGGTGTTGGCCAGCAGGCGCTGCACGCGCCCGCGCACGGGGCTTTTCACCTGCGATTTGTCGACCCGGTCGGCCAGCGCCACGGCGCCCTCGTTGAGCGTGTTGAGCTTGCCCATCACGTCGGCCATGTCGCGCCGGGCTTCGTTGCGGAAGGAGAGTTCAGTTTCCTGGCTCTTGCGCTGCGCTTCGCCGATGGCGGCTTGCACGCGCGCGATCTGCGCGGCGGCCTGTTCGGCATCGCCTCGCGCCCTGGAGACCTCGCGCTCCAGTCGCAGGATGTCGACCTCGGAGACGGCGCCCGTGGCGAGCAGCGGCTTGGTCTTCGCCAGTTCCTGCTGGCTGAAGTCGGCCTGCCGCTCCGCCGACGCCTTGCGCGCGCGCATCTCGCTCAGCTCCTGCTGGCGTTGCTGCAGCTGCTGCTCGTTGATCGCGAGCATGGTGCGCAACTCGGACAGCCGCGTTTCGTAGAGGCGGCGTTCCTCCTCGACGATGTGCCTTTCTTCCTCGTTGCCCTCGCGCACGGTAGGCGGCTGGAAGGCCGAGCCTTCGGCCAAGGCTCGAAGCCGCGCCTGCCGCGCGCGCAGCGCAAAGCCTTGCGCTGCGCTTTCGCGTACGCCCGAGGTGGCACGGGTTTCGTCGATCTTCAGCAGCAGCTGGCCGGCTTCGACGACCTGGCCCTCCTGAACCAGGATCTCCGAGACCACGCCACCGTCCAGCGACTGCACGACCTGCAGCTGGCGCGACGGAATCACCTTGCCGTCGCCGCGCGTCACCTCTTCGATCTGCGCGAACGAGGCCCAAAGCACCAGCAGCAGCAGCACGACGACGGCGGTGCGCACGATCTTCTGCGCCCTGTGCGTGCGGCTGCGCGACATCACCTCGTCGGCCTCCTGCTCGAAGCTGCGAAAGCCTGCCGGGCTGGCGGGCAGTTCTGCGGCGTCTGGACCGAACAGGCGCCGGGTCAGCGGCTCCAGCGGCACACGAATGCCTTCCAGCGGGCGCATCACTGCGCGGCCGAAGCGAACCAACCGGTTGTCAGGCAACGGGGGGGCAGAGTCTGCGGGATCCATGACGACCTCAGGCGGCGCGCGCGATGCGCCCGCTTGCCAATGCTTCCATGATGCGGTCGCGCGGCCCGTCGGCCACGATCTTGCCGCCGTCGACGACGATCACGCGCGTCACCATCGCGAGCATCGAGGTGCGGTGCGTGACCAGCACCACGGTCTTGTTCTGCACGAAGTGGCTCATGCGGGCGGTGATCTGCCCTTCGGTGGAGAAGTCCATCGCGCTCGTCGGCTCGTCGAGCAGCAGGATCGGGGCGTTGTGCAGTACGGCGCGCGCGATGCCCACGCTCTGGCGCTGTCCGCCAGAGAGCGATTCGCCGCGCTCGCCCACCGTCATGTCGAAACCGCGCGGGTGGCGGTTCACAAAGTCGGTCATGCCCGCCAGTTCGGCTGCCGCCACGATCGCCGAATCGTCGGCGTAGGGCAGGCCGAAGGCGATGTTCTCGCGCAGCGTGCCGTAGAACAGCGTCACCTCCTGCGACACGTGGGCGCAGTTGCGGCGCACGTCGGCCGGGTCGAGCTGGCGCAGGTCGATGCCGTCGAGCAGCACGGCGCCGTCGGTCGGCTGGTACAGGCCCATGATGAGGCGCTCGATGGTCGACTTGCCCGAGCCCACGCGGCCGATCAGCGCGACCCGCTCGCCGGCCGCGATCTTGAAGCTCATGCCGTCGATCGCCGAGTCCTGCCGGTTCGGGTAGGCGAAGCGCACGTTGCGGAACTCGATGTCACCGCGCAGCTGCGGGCGCTGGATGAAGGTCTCGCCCACCGGCCGTTCGACCGGCTGCGCCATGATCTTGTTGAGCGAGTCGAGCGCGGTGCGAGCGCCTTGGTACTGCATCAGCAGACCAACGATTTGCCCCGCCGGCGCCAGCGCGCGGCCCGACAGCATCGTGGCGGCGATCAGTGCGCCCATAGTCAACTCGCGCTGCGTGATCAGGTACACGCCGATCAGGATGACGGCCATCGACACCAGCTGCGTCAGCGTACCGGTGCTGTACATCGCCGACGACGACAACGCGCGCATCTTGACGTTGGTCTTGGCGAGGAATGCATTGGCACGCTCCCACTTCGATTGCACGACGCCCTCGGCGCCGTGGGTCTTGATCGTCTCGATGGCGGTCAGGCTTTCGACCAAGGTCGCATTGCGCAGCGCGCTTGCCTTGTACGTCGTCTCCGACAGCTGGTGCAGCCGGTGCTGCAGCACGTAGCCCACGACGAGCACCAGCACGAATGCCACCAGCGCCGGCAGGGCGAGCCACGGCGAAATCCACGCCAGCACCGCGACGAACAGCAGCGCGAAGGGCAGGTCGATCAGCGCGGTGACGGTGCCCGAGGCGATGAAGTCGCGCACCTGCTCGAAACCGCGCAGGTTGGAGGCGAACGAACCGACCGACTCGGGGCGGTGCTCCAGCCGCATGCCCAGCACGCGTTCCATCAGGGTGGCGGAAAGCTGCACGTCGATGCGCGCGCTCGCCTCGTCGACGAAGTGGCTGCGCAGCAGCCGCATGAAGAGGTCGGCGCCGAACACCAGCAGCACGCCCACCGACAGCACCCAGAGCGTCTCGATCGCGTTGTTCGGGACCACGCGGTCGTAGACGTTCATCGTGAACATCGGGAAGGCGAGGGCGAACAGGTTGATCAGCAGCGCCGCCCACAGCACGTCGCGGTAGACGAAGCGTTGGGTGAGGATGGCGCTCCAGAACCAGTGGCGCGCGGCGGGCGCGCGCACTTCGGGCGTGCGTGCGTCGAAGCGGAAGTGCGGCCGCACGAACAGCGTGACGCCGCTGTAGCGCTGCAGCAGGTCGCCGCGCACGAGCGTCACCGAGCCCTGGCCGCTTTCGGGCAGCAGCACACGCGCCTGGGCGCCGTCTTCGTCCCAGCCGAGCAGCACGCAGGCCTTGTTGTCGTGCAGGATGAGGATCGCCGGCAAGGTGGCGGCGTCGACGTCTTGCAGCGCGATGCGCTGCAGCTTGGCCGACATGCCCGCCCGTGCCGCCGCGCGCTCGGCGAGTTCCAGCGTCAGCCGCCCGCCGTTCTCGGCGGCGAGCGGCAGCCCGGCCGACAAGGCCGCACGCGAGGCCGCCTGGCCGTGCAGCCGGCAGACCTCGATCAGGCAGTCGAGCAGCGGATCGGGATGGATCAGGTCCTCACGCAAGCGCTGCACGGTGCCGGTGGGGGTCGCTGCGCTTGCGGTCTGTTCGGTCATGGAGGCTCAGTTGATGTCGGCGCAATGCACGTCGAAGCGGCCGCGCCGGAAGTCGGCGAAGTAGCGCAGCAGCGTTTCACGCACGGTGCGGAAGGCGAGCTCGTCCCACGGAATTTCCTCCTCGCGGAACAGACGGGTCTCGATCGTCTCCGGGCCCGGGGCGAAATCGGTGTCGCGCAGATTGGCGCGGTAGAACAGATGCACCTGGCCGACCCGCACCACGTTGAGCACGGTGTACAGCCCCAGCAGCTCGATGCGTGCGCCGGCCTCTTCGACGGTTTCGCGCAGCGCGCCCTCGGCCGTCGTTTCGCCCAGCTCCATGAAGCCGGCAGGCAGCGTCCAGAAGCCATAGCGCGGTTCGATGTTGCGCTTGCACAGCAGCACCTTGTCATTCCACGCCGGCACCGTGCCCACCACGTTGAGCGGGTTCTCGTAATGGATGGTGCCGCAGACCTTGCAGATGGCTCGCTCTCGGTTGTCGTCCGCCGGGATGCTGTAGGGGGCTTCGCCGCCGCAGGCCTTGCAGAACTTGATGCTGCGCGCTTCGAACATCCGATGAGTTTAGCCGTCGATGCCAGCGCGCGGAACCTGGGCTCACCCGGCGTGGCATCATCCCGCGGGCAATTGGAGGCATTCGTTCATGGCTTATGTGATTCCCGCGCCGC
This sequence comes from Burkholderiaceae bacterium, assembly GCA_905339355.1. GTDB lineage: Bacteria > Pseudomonadota > Gammaproteobacteria > Burkholderiales > Burkholderiaceae_C > Albitalea. The sequence continues at coordinate 7,687 of CAJPFZ010000368.1, read as the reverse complement.
GCACGGTGTCGGTCCCCGTCAAGGGCGCCGCGGACGGCGACGAGTTTCCGGTCCGCCGCATCTACTGCGTCGGCCGCAACTATGTCGAGCACGCGATCGAGATGGGCCACACCGGTCGCGAGGCGCCGTTCTTCTTCCTGAAGCCGGCCGATGCGGTGCTGCCCGCCCGCGAGGGCGAGGTGGCGGCGATGCGCTACCCGAGCCTCACCAAAAGCCTGCACCACGAGGTCGAGCTGGTGGTGGCGATCGGCACCGGCGGGCGCTGCATCGCTGCCGAGCGTGCGATGGATCACGTGTGGGGCTACGCGGTCGGCCTGGACATGACCCGCCGCGATCTGCAGAACGACATGAAGAAGCAGGGCCGACCCTGGTGCATCGGCAAGGGCTTCGACCAGGCGGCACCCATCGGCGCCATCGTGCCGGCCGCTCAATGCCGGGTCGGACCGGAGACGGCGATCGAACTGAAGGTCAATGGCAGCGTGCGCCAGGCAAGCACCATCGGCAAGCTGATCTGGAGCATCCCCGAGATCATCGAGCAGCTGTCGGCCGCGTGGGACCTGGCCCCGGGCGATCTGATCTTCACCGGCACGCCCGAAGGCGTGGCGGCGGTGGTCCCCGGCGACACGCTTGAAGCCCGTGTCGACGGCGTCGGGTCGCTGGCCGTGAAGATCGTGGAGTAGGTGACCGTGGCGCTCACGCTCTACAACTACTTCCGTTCGTCCGCCTCCTACCGCGTTCGAATCGCGCTGGCGCTGAAGGGCCTGAGCTACGAGTACGCGCCGGTGCACCTGCTGAAGAACGAGCAGCTTGCGCCGCCGTTTGCCGACATTGCGCCGGGCAAGCTGGTGCCGCTGCTCAAGGACGGCGACCAGCTCTTGACGCAGTCGCTCGCGATCATCGAGTACCTCGACGAAACGCATCCGCAGCCGCCGCTGCTGCCGGGCGAGCCGGCGGCGCGTGCGCGCATCCGCGGCCTGGCGCTGGACATTGCCTGTGAGATTCATCCGCTGAACAACCTGCGCGTGCTGCGCTACCTCGTGCACGACATGAAGCTCGCGGAGGACGACAAGAACCGCTGGTACCGCCACTGGGTCGAAACGGGGCTCGAGGTGGTCGAGAAGCAGCTCGCCGGCAGCTCGGCAACCGGCCGCTTCTGCCACGGCGATGCACCGACGCTCGCGGACATCGTGCTCGTGCCGCAGATCTTCAACGCGCGGCGCATGGACTGCCGGCTCGACCACGTGCCGAACGTGATGCGCGTATACGACGAGTGCATGGCGCTCGAGGCGTTCAACGGTACCCAGCCTTCCGCCTGCCCGGATGCATCCTGACTGGCTGGTTCCGGACTGGAAGGCGCGCGGCGTGGGCGCGCTGATGACGACGCGCCGCGGCGGCTTCAGCGCGGCGCCCTTCGACAGCATGAACCTGCGCGACGGTCTCGGCGACGATCCGCGTGCCGTGCAGTGCAATCGACGGCTGCTCGCCGAGGCCATCGGTGCGGTGCCCGTGTATCTCGATCAGGTGCATGGCAGCCGCGTGGTGCAACTGTCGGCGGCCGATGCCGCGGCCGACGTGCCGCAGCACGAGGCGGACGCGAGCATCACCACCGAGCCGGGCATCGCCTGCACCGCACAGGTGGCCGATTGCCTGCCGGTGCTGTTCGCGGCGCCCGGCGGTGTCGGCGCTGCGCATGCCGGGTGGCGCGGGCTGGCCGGCGGTGTGCTCGAGGCCACGCTGCGCGCCTTGTGCGAGGCCGCCGCCTGTGAGCCCGGGCAAGTGCATGCCTGGCTCGGCGCATGCATCGGCCCTCGGCGCTTCGAGGTCGGCGGCGATGTGCTGCGGGCTTTCGGCGCCCCCGCGGAGGGTGACTCGCCGCGCTTTCGCCGCCACGCTCCGGGCAAGTGGCTGGCCGACTTGACAGGCCTTGCCCGCGACCGGCTGGAAGCCCTCGGCGTGCAGCAGATCAGCGGCGGACGCTGGTGCACCGTCGAAGAGGACTCACGGTTCTTTTCGTTCCGACGCGACGGCGTCACCGGCCGCATGGTCGCCGCCGTCTGGCTGCACCGCACCTGATGGCGTTGTCGCCGCCTGTGCCTCGGCGGCTTCCCGTGCCCGCCTTGCGCGGCGTCGGTGCGGTGTTCGCATGATGTACATGACGAGACCCAGCGGCAGCGCGCCGTACAGCAGCAGCGTGAATACCGCGCCGACCAAGGTGCCATTGGGGCTGGCGGCTTCCGCCGCAGCCATCATCAGCACCACATAAATCCAGGCGATCGCGACGAGATACATCCGTATAATGAAAGGCTGATTCGCAATATGAAAAATCAAGTCATCACGCGGTAAGCCGGAAGGCGTACAACGTGAACCACATCACAGCCGGCCGTCAAGAAGCGAGAGACGAGTGAGCAGCAAGCCTTCCCCCCAGGCGTCCCCGGTGACCACCGGCGACGCGGCCCAAGCCTTCGGTGCCAATGTCGGCGAAGTATTCAAAGCGATGTCGGGCTTGAGCCTGCCGCTGCCAGCCCTCACCCAGGTGCAGGCAGAGTATCTCCAGCAAGCCACCGAGTTGTGGAACCAGTCGCTGCAACGTTTGCAGGCCGCGCCCGCAGCCAACGGCGAGAAGCGAAACGGCAATATCGGCGACCGCCGCTTCGCCGGCGAGGCCTGGGTCGAGAACCCCGGCGCCGCCTACACGGCGCAGATGTACCTGCTGAACGCGCGCACCTTGCTTCAGCTGGCCGAGCAGGTCGAGGGCGATCCGAAGACGCGGCAGCGCATCCGCTTTGCCGTGCAACAGTGGATCGAGGCCGCGTCGCCCGCGAACTACCTTGCGCTCAACCCGGAGGCGCAGCGCAAGGCGCTCGAGACCAAGGGCGAAAGCATCGCGCAGGGCATGCGCCACCTGCTCAAGGACATCCAGCAAGGCCATGTCTCTCAGACCGACGAAACCTTGTTCGAGGTGGGCCGCAACGTCGCGACCACCGAGGGCAGCGTCGTGTTCGAGAACGAGCTGTTCCAGCTCATCGAATACAAGCCGCTGACCGACAAGGTGCATGCGACGCCGATGCTCTTCGTGCCGCCGTGCATCAACAAGTTCTACATCCTCGACCTGCAGCCGGAGAACTCCCTGATCCGCTACACGGTGGAGCAGGGCCACCGGCTCTTCGTGATCAGCTGGCGCAATGCCGACGAGAGCATGTCCCACATCACCTGGGACGACTACATCGAAGAAGGCGCCATCCGGGCGATGCGCGTCGTGCAGGAGATCACAGGCAGCGAGGCGATGAACACGCTCGGCTTCTGCATCGGCGGCACGATCCTCGCAACGGCGCTGGCGGTGCTGGCGGCGCGGGGGCAGAAGCCTGCGCAGAGCATCACCCTGCTCACGAGCTTCCTCGATTTCAGCGAGACCGGCGTGCTCGACCTCTTCATTGACGAGGCCAGCGTGCAGATGCGCGAGGTGACCATCGGCGCCGCGAGCCCCACGGAGGGCGGCCTGCTCAAGGGCAACGAACTCGCGTCGACCTTCAGCTTCCTGCGCCCCAACGACCTGGTGTGGAACTACGTCGTCGGCAACTACCTGAAGGGCGAGACACCGCCGCCGTTCGACCTGCTGTACTGGAACAGCGACAGCACCAACCTGCCGGGGCCGATGTTCTGCTGGTACCTGCGCCACACCTACCTCGAGAACAACCTCGTCCAGCCGGGCAAGGTGACGGTGTGCGGCGAGAAGCTCGACCTGAGCCTGATCGATGCGCCCGCCTACATCTACGCGTCGAAGGAAGACCACATCGTTCCCTGGGACGGTGCCTACCGCAACACGCAGGTGCTGCGGGGCAAGAAGCGCTTCGTGCTCGGCGCCTCGGGGCACATCGCCGGCGTGATCAACCCGCCGGCGAAGAAGAAGCGCAGCCACTGGATCGGCAACGGCGCCACGCTCCCCAAGCAAGCCGCCGCCTGGTTCGACAAGGCCGGCGAACACCAAGGCAGCTGGTGGCCCGACTGGGCCGCCTGGCTCAAGGGGCATGCCGGCAAGCTGGTCGCGGCGCCCAAGTCGCCCGGCAACCGCAAGTACAAACCCGTCGAACCCGCGCCGGGCCGCTACGTCAAACAGAAAGCCTGACCCCTCATCCCCCTTCTGGAGATCTGACATGACCACCGACATCGTGATCGTCGCCGCCGCCCGCACTGCCGTGGGCAAGTTCGGCGGCACCCTGGCCAAGACCCCCGCGCCCGAACTCGGCGCTGCGGTGATCGTCGAATTGCTCAAGCGTGCCAAGCTCAACGGCGACCAGGTCAGCGAGGTCATCCTCGGCCAGGTGCTGCAGGCCGGCAGCGGCCAGAACCCGGCGCGCCAGGCGGTGATCAAGGCGGGCCTGCCGCACGGGGTGCCGGCGATGACCATCAACAAGGTCTGCGGCTCCGGGCTGAAGGCAGTGATGCTCGCTGCGCAGGCCATCCGCGACTGCGACTCCGACATCGTCATCGCGGGTGGCCAGGAGAGCATGAGCATGAGCCCGCACGTGCTGCCGAACTCGCGCGACGGCCAGCGCATGGGCGACTGGAAGCTCGTCGATTCGATGATCGTCGACGGCCTGTGGGACGTCTACAACCAGTACCACATGGGGATCACCGCCGAGAACGTCGCCAAGAAGTACGAGATCGGCCGCGAGGCGCAAGACGCGCTCGCGCTCGCCTCGCAGCAGAAGGCGGCCGCCGCGCAGGACGCCGGCCGCTTCAAGGACGAGATCGTGCCATTCAGCATTGCGCAGAAGAAGGGCGATCCGGTCGTCTTCGACAAGGACGAATACATCAACCGCAAGACCAACGCCGAAGCGCTCGCCGGGCTGCGCCCCGCGTTCGACAAGAGCGGCAGCGTGACGGCGGGCAATGCCTCGGGCTTGAACGACGGTGCCGCCGCCGTGGTGGTGATGAGCGCCAAGCAGGCCGACAAGCTGGGGCTCACGCCGCTCGCGCGCATCGCGAGCTACTCGTCGGCGGCGCTCGACCCTGCCTACATGGGCATGGGTCCGGTGCCGGCGTCCAAGCGCGCGCTCGAGCGCGCCGGCTGGAAGGCGGCCGACCTCGATTTGCTGGAGATCAACGAGGCGTTTGCCGCCCAGGCCTGTGCGGTGCACAAGGAAATGGGCTGGGACACCAGCAAGGTGAACGTCAACGGCGGCGCAATTGCGATCGGTCACCCGATCGGTGCATCGGGCTGCCGCATTTTGGTCACCCTGCTGCACGAGATGCAGCGCCGCAACGCGCGCAAGGGCATCGCGTCGCTGTGCATCGGCGGTGGCATGGGTGTTGCGTTGACCGTCGAGCGCTAAGGCTCGGCGCCGAACTTCGGGGGAACCCGATTGACCGCGGTGCCGGCGGCGACCACGCTTGAGGCACCGCACAGCAGGAATCAAAAGGAGAGAAGAAATGGCTCAGAAGATTGCATACGTGACCGGTGGCATGGGCGGCATCGGCACCTCGATGTGCCAGCGGCTGCATCGCGACGGATTCAAGGTGATCGCCGGTTGCGGCCCCAGCCGCGACTTCGACAAATGGCTGGGCGAGCAGAAGGCGCTGGGGTTCACGTTTTACGCGTCGGTGGGAAATGTCGGGGACTGGGATTCCACCGTCGCGGCTTTCCAGAAGGCCAAGGCCGAACATGGCCCGATCGACGTGCTGGTCAACAACGCGGGCATCACGCGTGACGGCATGTTTCGCAAGATGAGCCGCGCCGACTGGGACGCGGTGATCGAGACCAACCTGACGAGCCTGTTCAACGTGACCAAGCAGGTCATCGAGGACATGCTGGAGAAGGGCTGGGGCCGCATCATCAACATCAGCTCGGTGAACGGCGAGAAGGGCCAGTTCGGGCAGACGAACTACTCGGCCGCCAAGGCGGGCATGCACGGCTTCACGATGGCGCTGGCGCAGGAGGTGGCGAGCAAGGGCGTCACGGTCAATACCGTGAGCCCGGGCTACATCGCGACCGACATGGTGAAGTCGATCCGCCAGGACGTGCTCGACAAGATCATCGCGGGCATTCCGGTCAAGCGGCTGGGCACGCCGGACGACATCGCGTCGATCGTGTCGTGGGTGGCGTCGGACGAGTCGGGGTTTGCGACGGGGGCCGATTTCTCGGTGAACGGTGGCCTGCACATGGGATAAGAAGCCGCAGGCTTCTTATCCCTGCGGGATCAACGCACCGCTCCCCCAGCCCCCTCCGGGAGGGGACTCCAGTCAGATTGACGAGCCGGCGTGTTCGCCGGCCAGTCCCGCTGCCACGCGGCTCCAGTTCGCATGCGAGCCATCTTCCGGTTCGATCACCGCTGCCGACTCGAACCCCGCGAAGTTGCGCTGCATCGACTGCAGGTACACCGGGTCGTAGTGCGACACCAGCAAGTCCCGCACGACGTCTTCGATGCGCCCCGACCGCGCCACCTCCTGCCACGCGTTGACCACTTCGTTGCCGCGCAGCGCCCGCAGCGCGTCGAGCCGCTCGCAGAACGCCGGCACGTCCTTGACGAAGAAATCGTAGTCCTCCATCAGCAGCTGCACGCGCTCGGGCAGCGGCAGCTCGATGCGAACGCACGGCGCCGCGCGCATGCGTTCGATCAGCGCCTGGGGCACCCGCAGCTCGCCGACCTTCTTGCTCTCGCTTTCCACCCACACCTCGCGTTCCGAATCGAAGTGCCGCAGTGCGTCCCACACACGCGAGTCGAACTGCTTCTGCGTCGGCTGCGGGCTGCCGGGAACCAGGCCCAGCACCGAGCCACGGTGATTGGCCAGCCCCTCGAGGTCGAGCACCTGCGCACCTTGCGCCTGCAACGCCGCCAGCAGACGGCTCTTGCCCGATCCGGTCTTGCCGCACAGCACGCGGTAGCGAAAGCGCTGCGGCAGGTGTTCCAGGTCGGCCATCACCGCGCGCCGGTATTCGCGGTAGCCCCCTTCGAGCAGGTGCACCCTGAAGCCGATCTGGTCGAGCACCAGCGCGAGGGAGCCGCTGCGCTTGCCACCGCGCCAGCAGTACACGAGCGGCTGCCAGTCCTTGGGTTTGTCGAATACCTCGCGCTCGATGTGCGCCGCAATGTTGCGTGCCACCAGCGCCGCACCACGCTTCTTGGCCGCGAAGGGCGACACCTGCTTGTACTCGGTGCCGACCAGTTTGCGCTGCTCGTCGGTGAGGCTCGGCCAGTTGACCGCGCCCGGCACGCGGTCTTCGGCGTATTCACTCTCGGAGCGGGCGTCGATGAGGGTGTCGAAGCTCTCGAGGCGCTGGATCGCCTCGGTGGCGGTGATGGTCAGCAGGGCCATGCGGTCACGGCGTGATGGCGTCCAGCAGCTCACTCTCGATCTCGAGCTGCGTCTTGTTCTGCTGCAACGCCGAGCCGTCGATGAGAAAGGTGTCTTCCACGCGTTCGCCGAGTGTCGTGATCTTCGCCAGCTGAAGGTTGATGTGGTGGCGCGCCAGCACCCGGGCAATCGAATAGAGGAGGCCGGAGCGGTCGCTCGTCGACACGCCCAGCAGCCAGCGCTGCGCGCGTTCGTCCGGGCGCAGCGTGACGCGCGGCGTGATCGGGAACGACTTCACCCGCCGCGACAGCCGGCCGCGGCTCGGCTCGGGCAGCGGCCCCGTCGCGTTGAGTGCCTGCGCCAGCTGGTTCTCCACCAGCGAGATGAGGTCGCG
>CAJPFZ010000367.1 GCA_905339355.1 Burkholderiaceae bacterium | reverse complement strand
CGCGCGGGCGTCGTCGAACTCGGCATGAACCATGTGGGCGAGATCGCTCGGCTGGCGGCGATCGCGGCACCCACGGTGGCGCTCGTGAACAACGCGCAGCGCGAGCATCAGGAATTCATGGAGAGTGTCGAGGCGGTGGCGCGCGAGAACGGCGCGGTGATCGAGGCGCTCGGTCCGCTGGGCGTGGCGGTCTTTCCGGCCGACGATGCCTACGCGCCGATGTGGCATGCCATGGCCGGTCAGCGGCCGATGCTGACCTTCGCGCTGCAGGGGCCGGCCGACGTGACCTGCGACGCCAGCTGGTCGGGCGACCGCTGGGCGGTGATGCTGCACACGCCGGCGGGCAGCACCAGCTTCGAGCTGCACATCGCCGGCCAGCACAACGTGAAGAACGCGCTTGCCGCGGCGGCCTGCACGCTTGCAGCCGGCGCGCCGCTGGAGGCGATCGCGCGCGGCCTCGAGAGCTTTGCGCCGGTCAAGGGCCGCTCGCAGGTCAAGTCGTTCCCGCGCGAGGGCCGCGAGGTCATGCTGATCGACGACACCTACAACGCCAACCCCGACTCCATGCGCGCCGCCATCGACGTGCTGGCCGGCCTGCCGGGCCCGCGCTGGCTGGTGCTCGGCGACATGGGCGAAGTGGGCGACAAGGGGCCCGAATTCCACGCCGAGGTCGGCGCCTACGCGCAGTCGCGCGGCATCGAATCGCTGTGGACGGTGGGCACGCTCAGCACCCACGCCAGCGCCGCGTTCCACAACGCCCGCCACTTCGACGACATGCCCACGCTGCTGGCCGCGATCGCCAATGCCCCCTCGTGTGCGTCGGTGCTCGTGAAAGGCTCGCGTTTCATGCGCATGGAGCAGGTCGTGACCGCCTTGATGAGTTCACCAGGAGCGGCCGATGCTCTTTAGCCTTGCGCAATACCTGACGACGCTGTCGCCGGAATTCGGCTTCTTCCGCGTCTTCCAGTACATCACCTTCCGTGCCGTGATGGCGGCGCTGACGGCGCTCTTGATCGGACTCGCCTTCGGCCCGTGGGTCATCAAGCGGCTGGCCGCGATGAAGATCGGCCAGCCGATCCGCGAGTACGGCGTGAAGGAACACATCGCCAAGAGCGGCACGCCGACGATGGGCGGCGTGCTGATCCTGATCGGCATCGGCGTGTCGACGTTGCTGTGGTTCGACTGGAGCAACCGCTTCGTGTGGGTGGTGATGCTGGTGACGGTGGGCTTCGGCGCCATCGGCTGGGTCGACGATTGGCGCAAGGTCGTGCAGAAGAACCCCGAGGGCATGAGTTCGAGGGAGAAGTTCTTCTGGCAGTCGGTGATCGGGCTCGTGGCCGCGCTGTACCTCGCGTTCAGCGTGTCGGAAACATCCAACCTGCGGGTGCTGGAGCTGTTCATCCGCTGGGTGCAAAGCGGCTTCTCGAACGACCTTCCGCCCAAGGCCGACTTGATGGTGCCCTTCGTCAAGACGATCAGCTATCCGCTGGGCGTGTTCGGCTTCATCATCCTCACCTACTTCGTGATCGTCGGGGCGAGCAACGCGGTCAACCTGACCGACGGGCTGGATGGCCTTGCGATCATGCCGGTGGTGATGGTGGGCTCGGCGCTGGGCGTGTTCGCCTACGTGGTCGGCAGCTCCGTCTACAGCCGCTACCTGATCTTCCCCTACATCCCCGGCGCGGGCGAATTGCTGATCTTCTGCGCGGCGATGGCGGGCGCCGGGCTCGCCTTTCTCTGGTTCAACACGCACCCTGCACAGGTGTTCATGGGCGACGTGGGTGCGCTGTCGCTCGGCGGCGCGCTCGGCACGATCGCCGTCATCACGCGCCAGGAGATCGTGCTCGGGATCATGGGCGGCGTGTTCGTCGCCGAGGCGCTGTCGGTGATGGTGCAGGTCAGCTGGTTCAAGTTCACCAAGAAGCGCTTCGGCACCGGCCGCCGCATCCTCAAGATGGCGCCGCTGCACCACCACTTCGAGAAATCCGGCTGGAAGGAAACGCAGGTGGTGGTGCGCTTCTGGATCATCACGATGCTGTTGTGCCTGGTCGGCTTGGCTAGTCTGAAACTGAGATGAACCATCTGAAGGACATCACGGTCCTCGTGCTCGGGCTCGGCGAGTCCGGCCTCGCGATGGCGCGCTGGAGCGCACGTTGCGGCGCGAGCGTGCGCGTGTGGGATTCGCGCGACGACCCTCCGAATGCGGCGGCGCTGGCGCAGCATGTGCCGGCGGCACGTCTTTTCACCGGTGCGCTTGGCGACGAAGCGATCGACGGCGTGCAACTGCTGCTCAAGAGCCCCGGCCTGTCGCCGGCCGACCCGCGCATCGCCGGGCCGATGGCGCATGCCGCTGACCGCGGTGCGCTGGTGCAAGGCGAGCTGGAGCTGTTCGCGCGTGCACTGGACGACTTGAAAGCCGAGCGCGGCTATGCGCCCAAGGTGATCGCGATCACCGGCACCAACGGCAAGACGACCACCACCGCGATGGCTGCGTTGCTGATCGAACGCACCGGCCGGCGCGTCGCGATGGCCGGCAACATCGGGCCGACGATGCTGCAGACGCTGTCGGATGCGCTGGAGCGCGAGCCGGAGGCGG
>CAJPFZ010000366.1 GCA_905339355.1 Burkholderiaceae bacterium | reverse complement strand
GAACACCGAGGAGGCGCCGCATGGCTGAACATTGGTACAAGAACGCGCTGCTGTACTGCCTGGACGTGAAGACCTTCGCCGACGGCAACGGCGACGGCATCGGCGACTTCGCGGGCCTCACGGAGAAGCTGCAGTACCTCGCGGGGCTCAACGTCGACTGCGTCTGGCTGCAGCCCTTCCACCCCTCGCCGATGCGCGACAACGGCTACGACATCACCGACTACTACGGCGTCGATCCGCGGCTCGGCACGCTCGGCGACTTCGCCGAGTTTTCGCGCTGCGCGCGCGACAAGGGCATCCGCGTGATGATCGACCTGGTGGTCAACCACACCTCGATCGACCACCCCTGGTTCCAGGCTGCGCGCAGCGACCCGCACTCGCCGTACCGCGACTACTACGTCTGGGCCGACGAGAAGCCGGCCGACGCCGCCGAGGGCACCGTGTTCCCCGGCGAGCAGACGACCACCTGGACCTGGGACCGCGAGGCCAAGGCCTACTACTTCCACCGCTTCTACGATCACCAGGCCGAGCTCAACATCAGCAACCCCGCGGTGCGGCGCGAGATCGAAAAGATCACGGGCTTCTGGCTGCAGATGGGCGTGACAGGGTTTCGCATCGATGCGCTGCCGTTCCTGATCGAGCTGAAAGGGCTCGACGCCGAAGGCGAGATCGACCCGCACGACTACCTGCGCGAGCTGCGCCACCACGTGCAGACGCTGCGCGGCGACGTCTGCCTGATGGCCGAGGCGAACCTGCCGCCCGAAGACGTGCCCGACTACTTCGGCGACGGCGACAAGATCCACATGTCGTTCAACTTCTGGGTCAACCAGCACCTGTTCCTCGCGCTCGCGCGGCACGATGCAACGCCGGTGCGCGTGGCCTGGGAGCAGCTGCCGCCGCTGCCGGTGTGGTGCCAGTGGAACAACTTCCTGCGCAGCCACGACGAGCTCGACCTCGGGCGCCTGAGCGACAAGGAGCGCCAGGAGGTGTTTCGCGCCTTCGGCCCTGAGCCCGACATGCAGCTGTACGAGCGCGGCATCCGGCGCCGGCTCGCCCCCATGCTCGGCAACGACCGGCGCCGCCTGGAGATGGCGCACAGCCTGATGCTCACGCTGCCCGGCACGCCGGTGCTGCGCTACGGCGACGAGATCGGCATGGGCGACGACCTCGGCCTGCCCGACCGCGAGAGCGTGCGCACGCCGATGCAATGGGACGCGTCGGCCAACGGCGGCTTCTCGAGCGCGCCGCCTGAGCAGCTGGTGCTGCCGGTCATCGCGCAGGGCGAATATGGTTTCGAGCAGGTCAACGTGGAGCAGCAGCGGCACGACCCGCAATCGCTGCTCAACTGGCTGGAGCGGGTGACGCGGCGGCGCAAGGAATGCCCGGCCTTCGGCCTCGGCGACTGCAGCTTCATCGACACGGGGCTCGCCCACGTGCTGGCGCACCGCTGCGAATACCAGGGGACGACGCTGTTCGCGCTGCACAACTTCGCCGACAAGCGCGCACGCTTCAAGCTGCCGCTCGGGGCGGCCGGCACGCAGACGGGCTGCGTGCACGACATCCTGGCCGGCCACCGCCATGAACTGCAGCGCGACGGCCACTACCAGGTGGAACTCGAACCTTTCGGCTACCGCTGGCTGATGTGCGAGACGGGCGCCTGAAAGCTCGCCTGGGCGGGCCGGCGCGGTGGCACCATCGGCGGCCTTCATCTCCTTTCACGGGCTCCCCTCATGCGACCTCTCCATCGGCTTGTCACCATCGTCCTCGCCGCCTTGCTCGTCGCAGCAGCGTGGTTGCCCGTGTCGAACAGCTTCGCGCTCGAACACGCCGAGGCCGGGCTCAAGCGGGCGCTCGCGAGTTACGCGGTGGCACGCGCGCTGAACGCCGTCATCTCGGTGGCGCAGGGCACCGAGATCGCAATCCAGCCCGGGGGCATGGGCGTGGTCACGACACCCGGCCAGGCGCTCGACCCGGTGAACGATCTGGTGGAGCAGTTCTCTTCGCTGATGCTCGCCGCTGCGGTGGCCTTCGGGCTGCAGATGCTGCTCATCAAGATCGGCGCGCACTGGGTGTTTTCGTCGCTGCTCACGCTGGCGGCGCTGGCCTGGGCTGCCGCGATGTGGCGCGGCGCCGGGTCGCCGCGCTGGCTGACCACTGCGCTGCTCGTGCTGGCGCTGGCGCGCTTCGCGGTGCCGCTGACGGCGCTCGTCAGCGAGGGCGTGTTCCGCGCCTTCATGGCCGACGACTACCAGGTGGCGCAGGGCGAGATCTCGCACTCCTCCGAGCGCATCCGCCCGGGCGCGCAGAAGCTCGACGAGGCGAGCGGCGCGGCCGAGAAGGAGAGCAGCTGGCTGCCGAAGATCCCGGACCTGCGCCGGGTGCCGGCGGACATCATGGCGGCCATCGAGCGCAGCGTTCGCCACATGATCGAACTCGTGGTCATCTTCATGCTGCAGACGGTGGTGGTGCCGCTGGCGGTGCTGTGGGGGCTGCTCGGGCTCGGGCGCGGCCTGGCCGCGGGCATCGGCCCGGCGCGGGCCCTGCACTGATCAGGTCGCGGCGGCGTCGCTCGTTCGATGCTGCCGCTCGCGCCACTGGCGCGGCGAGGCACCGACCTTCTGCGCGAACACACGCGACAGCGCCGATGCGTTGGCGTAGCCCAGCTCGTCGGCGATCAGCTTGACCGGATGGCCCTCGCGCAGTCGGGCCTGCGCGATCGCAAGGCGCCAGCCGGCGAGGTAGCCGGCGGGGGTGTCGCCGACGACGGCCTTGAAGCGCGCCGCGAAGGCGCTACGCGACATGCCCGCCTGTTCGGCCATGCGTTCGAGGCTCCACGCCTCGCCGGGCGACTCGTGCAAGGCCACGAGCGCACGCGCCAGGCGTGCGTCAGCGAGGCCAGTCAGCAGGCCCGGCGTGATGCCGGCTTCTTCGGGGTGATCGAGCAGCCAGCGCAGCAGCTGCACCAGCACCACCTCGAACAGCCGGTCGGCGAGCAATCGGTGGCCGCAGCGCACCCGCTCGGTCTCGGCGAAGAGCAGCGTGAGCGCGCTGTCGAGCCCCGGCACCCGGGCCAGCGGCAGCACGATCAGCGGCGGCAAGGCGCGCGCGAGCGGATGCTGGGCGCCGCCGTCGAAGTCGAGCGTGGCGCAGGTGAAATCGGCGCCGTCGGCGGGCGCGTTGTGGAAGTCGTGCGCGAGCGGCCGCGGGTAGAGCAGCAGGCTCGGCTCGCTCACCACGATGCGCTTTGCGCACCCGGACTTCGGCCGGTGGCGCACGACCAGCTCGCCGCGCCGCAGCACGTGCAGGAAGCCACGCCCCGGTTGCGCGTCGAAGTGCGTCACGCCGCACAACGGGCCGGCGTGGAACAGGTGCGCCCGCACACGAAAACGCTCGAGCAGCGATGACAGTCGGTCGACGGAGGGTGACACTGGACGAATTGGTACCAAGTTTGGACGAAACGGCGCTAATCGTACTCCATCGGACCCGACACTGACTTCGCCGGGGCTCGACATCAGTGCGCCGAGCCGGACCAGCGACCTCCCACGAAACACGAAAGGCCAGCCACCATGCACATCGACGCTTCGCGACCACACACCCTCTTCCGCCGCGTCACCCCGACCGCAAGCCACTCCCCGTTCGGACTGTGCCTGTCGAAGTCCCTTCTTGGCGCAGCGTTTGCCGCGACCATGGCCGTGCCGGCCCATGCCGCCGACCCAGCCCCTGGGTTGCACAGCGCCCGCAGCCGCGGCGTCAAGGCACCGTTCGACATCGTGCACACGCACATCGCCACCGAAGGGCGCACGGCGCTGTTCCAGATCGCCGTCTCGGGCAAGGCCGGCGCGAGCCGTCCGGCGGCCTCTGGCAAGCTGGCCGGCAGCACGGTCTTCTCGTACGTGTGGCCGACGACCATGGACCCCGGCGTGGTCGGCTTCGAGCCGAAGGGCGGCATCCTTGCCTTTGCCGTCACCGCGCATCCCGACTTCGACGACACGCCGCTCTTCGACGAGAACGGCGATGGCGACAGCGGCAACGACGGCGGCGTGTGGCACTCGCACTGGGTCGTGCTGCAGCCCGACGAGGCGTGCGGCAAGGATGCGCTGAAGGTGGTCGACATTCCCGAAGGCAGCAAGCCGCGCCTGCCCAAGACCTGGCCGGGCCTGCCGCTGCTGATCGACAGCCCCGGCTGGAGTCCCGCCTTCAACGGCCGCCGGCTTCAGGTGCGTGTGCCCTTCGACGACATCGGCGTCGTCAACGCCGCCGGATTCGACGGCGTGACGGCGGCGCTGCGTGTCAACGCCAGCATGCACAGCCCGCTGCTGTGCGTGGCGAACGTGTTCAAGGTCGCATCGGGCAACCTGTCTCTGCCGGGCAAGGTGGAGGCACAGCGCTCGTCCGCCAACAACTGAGCCGGCGGTGCGCTAACGGGCTGCCGGGATGGCGTATTCGTAGAGGATCCAGCGTGTCGGCGTAGCGGCGGCATCGTCGGCGGTGATGACGACCACCATGTCGAGCGCTGGGATCACGCGAATCCACTGGCCGCCGTAGCCGCTGGCGCTGAAGGCTGGCAGTCCCTGGATCGGCGCCGTCCACCAGTGATAGCCGTAGCCGACCCCGAGCGGCCAGCCGCCGGCCGTCTGCGGCGTGGTGGCCTGCGCGACGTAGCCGCGCGAGACCAGCTGCCGGCCGCGCCACACCCCTTGATCGAGGAACAGCTTGCCCAGCTTGGCCACGTCGCGCGGCCGCAGGTACAGCCCGGCGCCGCCAAGCGCATGGCCGCGGCCGTCGGTGTCCCAGCGGTAATGCGGCACCCCCAGCGGGCCGAACAGGTGCTGCTCGGCGAATGCCGCGGTGCTCATGCCGGTGGTGCGCGCCAGCATCACCGACAGAAGGTGCGAGGCGTGCGAGTCGTAGCCGAAGACCTGCCCCGGCGCGTGGCGCAGCGGGCGGCGCAACGCATGTCGGACGCGGTCGCCGCGGATGCGAAAGCGCGCGCACGCCGGCTGCGATGAGCCGACGCAGGCGTCGCTCGCTCCTTCGTCCCACTCGAAGCCGGCGGTCATCGTCAACAGATCGCGCACGGTGATCGACGCGACGCGCGCGTCCGCCGCGTCCGAGCGCGCTTCGGGGAAGGCGTCGGCGATGGGCTGGCCGAGCCCGGCGAGGCGGCCCTGATCGAGCGCGATGCCGACCAGCGCCGAGACGACGCTCTTGGTGATCGAGTTGACACGCTGCACGTCGTCGGGGCCGAAGCCCGCGCCGTAGTGCTCGAACACGAGAGCGCCGTGGCGCGCGATCAGCACGCTGCGGATGGCCGGCGCGTGCTGAGCGAGCTGCAGACGCAGCAGCGCCAGCCGCTGCTCGTCCATGCCTTGCGCAGCCGGGGCCGACACCGGCCAGTCGTGGTGCGCCGCCGTCGTCGCGTCGAGCAGGCGCACCGGCACGCCGGGTTCCCAGACGGATTGGCAGCCGGCGGCTGCCAACATCACGAGTGCGAGCACGCACGCCAACGCTCGCCGACGCGGGTTCGCGAGAGACGGGGCGGCGGCGTTCATGGTGTGGGTCTGCGTGACGTGCGGGGCATCGTAGTCGAGCACCTGCGGCGGCGAGACCGGGTCTCGCGACGCACGTCGACTTCACGCCGACTTCACGCACCGCTTCGATACTCGCTCCGATCGCAATTCGGTCGGCGCGGCGGTGGATAGACTGAATCGCGGCAACAGGCAACGCAGCAAAGGCGAGACCATGGCATTCATCCCCCCGCGGCAAATGCCCGCTTCCTCAAAGCGGATGGTGGCCTTGCTCGCGATGGTGCTCGGCGCCGCGGGCCTGCTCTCCCCCGCGGCAGCCGCCAGCGTGCAGACCTTCTCTCCGCAGGGCGAAGTCGCCAAGGTGCGCCAGGCGCGGGCAAGCTTCACCGAATCGATGGTGCGCTTCGGCGACCCGCGCCTGCCGCCGCCCTTCGACGTGGCCTGCGCGAACACGACGCCGGTCACCGGAAGCGGCCGCTGGGTCGACGACAAGACCTGGGTCTACGACTTCACACGCGACGTGCCAGCGGGGGTGCGCTGCGAGTTCACGCTGAAGCCTGGGCTGCGCTCGCTGGCCGGCCAGAGCGTCGGCGGCAGCGCCATGTTCGCCTTCAGCACCGGCGGGCCGGCCATCGTGCGCGCCTATCCGCAGCCCGGGGAGTGGTCGACGGTGGAGGAGGAACAGGTGTTCGTGTTCCTGCTCAACGGCCCGGCCACGGCGTCGAGCATCGAGAAGAACGGTTTCTGCGAGGTGTCGGGCATCGGCGAGCGGCTGGCGCTCAAGGTGGTGGAGGGGCCGGTGCGCGAGGCGATCCTGAAGGCCGTGCGGCTGACCGCGCAGCGCGCGCGTGTGGCGACGGTGCAGTGCGCACGGCCGCTGCCCAACGAGGCGCGGGTCAGCGTGGTGTGGGGCGCGGGCATCGCCACGCCGTCGGGCGTGCCCAACAGCGCCGAGCGCCGCATCGAGTACACGGTGCGCAAACCCTTCGCGGCGAGCTTCAGCTGCGAGCGCGTGAACTCGCGTGCCGACTGCCTGCCGATCCGTCCCCTGCGCGTCGAGTTCTCGTCGCCGGTGCCGCGGCGGTTCGCCGAACGCATCGTGCTCGTGGCACCCGACGGAGCACGAAAGCCGAAGCTGGAGCAAGGCCGCGGCGAGGTCGACGAGCAGCTGATCTCCTTCGGCGAAGGCACGCTGCGCAAGTTCTTGTACCTGTTTCGCCGCAGCAAGGGCGAGGTGACGGCCGACCCGTCCGAGAGCGGCGTGAGCGCGGTGCAGTTCGAGGCGCCGCTGCCTGAGAACGCGGCGCTGCGCATCGAGCTGCCGGCGGACCTGCGCGACGATGCGGGCCGCGCGCTGAGCAATGCCGGCGCCTTCCCGCTGGAGACCAAGACGGCGGCGGCGCCCGCGCTGGTGAAGTTCCCGGCCGCGACCTTCGGCGTGCTGGAGCTGAACGCCGAGCCACACCTGCCGGTGACGGTTCGGCAGGTCGAGGGCGACCTGAGAACGCGCGCCGTGAGCCTTGCACCCGGCGCGGTGCGCGACCTGCGCTTGGCCGACGACGCCTCGATCATCGAGTGGCTGGCCCGCCTCAAGCGCTACGACGAGAGCCGCCTGCCGCGCAGCGAGGTCGAGTCCGAACTCGGCATCACGCTGCCGGCCCCGCCGCCGCGGCCGGCGAAACCCGCGCGGCCAAGCCAGCGCTACGGCGAGAGCGCCGACCGCGACGACGATGAGTTCGAAGCGGCGCGCCACTTGGTGCAGACACGCTCGGTGGGCCTGCTCACCAGGGACAGCGCGGCGCGGCGCCTGAGCCTGCCGGCAAGCGGCGCCGGTGATCCGCGGCCCTTCGAGGTGATCGGCATCCCGATGCCGCAGGCAGGTTTCCACGTCGTTGAGATCGAGTCGCCGAAGCTCGGCGCGGCGCTGCTCGACCGCGAGGCGCCGGTGTACGTGCGAACCAGCGTGCTGGTGACCAACCTCGGCGTGCATTTCAAGTGGGGCTCGGTCAACTCGGCGGTGTGGGTGACCACGCTCGACAAGGGGCAGCCCGTCGCCAACGCGCAGGTGCAGATCTCCGATTGCCGCGCCAAGGTGGTGTGGACCGGCCGAACCGGCGAACATGGGCTCGCGCAGGTCACCAAGGAGTTGCCGCGGCTGCCCTGGCGCTACTGCCACGATGGGCCCGGCGGCGACAGCGGCCGCGAAGAAGGCTACTTCGTCAGCGCCCGCATCACCGATGCCGCGGGCCGCGCCGACATGGCGTTCGTGTGGTCGACCTGGAACCAGGGCATCGAGCCATGGCGCTTCCATGTCAACACGGGCGGACACGACGGAGGATCATCGGGCAAGCTGCTGCATTCGGTGCTCGACCGCACGCTGCTGCGCGCCGGGCAGACGGTGTCGATGAAACACCACGCGCGGCGCGAGCTGATGCTGGGGCTGGGCCTGCTCGACGCGGGTGAACTGCCGACCGAGCTGCGCATCGTGCACGACGGCTCGGGGCAGAAGTTCACCTATCCGCTTGCCTGGCGTGCGGGGCGCTACGCACAAAGCAGCTTCGACATCCCGCCCGACGCCAAGCTGGGCAGCTACCGCGTGCTGCTGGCCAACCCGCACGAAGCGCATCAGACGGCGACCTTCCGCGTCGAGGAGTTCCGCCTGCCGGTGTTCACCGGGCGCATCGTTGCGCCGCCTGGGGCGCTGATCCAGCCGAAGGAGCTGGCGCTCGGGCTGCAGGTGAATTACGCCAACGGCGGCGGCGCGGCGAGCCTGCCGGTGCGGGTCTCGGCGCAGATGCACGACGCCGACGTGGCCGCGGCGATTCGCGGCGAGCGCTTCCCCGGCTTTCGATTCGAGCCACCGCGCGAGCCACGCGACCCGAACGCACGCTCGCCGTTCTCGGAGGAGTTCGTCGACGAAGACGACGAGGGACGATCGATCGGTTCGCCGGAGGGCGGCGCGCAGCTCGTCGCCAACAAGCTCGCGCTGACGCTCGACAAGAACGGCGCCGGCAACGTGACGCTCGACAAGCTGCCGGCGCTGCGGCGGCCGCGCCAGCTGCTGGTGCAGGCCACCTATGCCGACCCGAACGGCGAAATCCAGACGCTGAGCCAGACGATGCCTGTGTGGCCCTCGGGCCTGGTGCTGGGGGTGCGCACGGACTCGTGGGTGTCGGTGAAACAGCAGGTCGCGACGCAGGTCGTGGTGCTGGACACCGCCGGCAAGCCGGCCGCCAAGGTCAGCGTCTCGGTGCGCGCGGTCGCGCACCGCACGAGCTCGGTGCGCCGCCGCCTGGTGGGCGGCTTCTACGCCTACGACAACCAGAACGCGAGCGAGGACCTGGGCACCGTCTGCAGCGGCACCAGCGACGCACGCGGACTGGTGCTGTGCGAGGTCGAGCTGAAGACGCCCGGCGAAGTGGAGTTGATCGCTCAGGCGAAGGACGGCGCCGGCCATCTCGCGCAGGCCGCCACGACGATCTGGGTCACGCGGCAGGGCGAGGTCTGGTTCGGCGGCGACAACCAGGACCGCATGGACGTGATCCCGGAGCAGCGGTTCTACGAACCCGGGCAGACCGCACGGCTGCAGGTGCGCAGCCCCTTCCGCCAGGCGACGGCGCTGGTGGCGATCGAACGCAACGGGATCATCGACACGCGCCTCGTCGAGCTGCGGGGGCGCGACCCGACGATCGAGCTGCCGGTCAAGGCCGAATGGGGGCCGAACGTCTACGTCTCGGTGCTGGCGGTGCGCGGCCGGGTGCGCGAGGTGCCGTGGTATTCGATGTTCTCGTGGGGCTGGCGCTCGCCCGCCGAATGGTGGCGCGCCTACCGCGACGAGGGGCGCGCCTACCAGCCGCCGACCGCGATGGTCGACTTGTCGAAGCCGGCGTTCAAGCTGGGCATCGCCGAGATCCAGGTCGGCATCGCGCGCCACCGGCTCAAGGTCGAGGTGACGCCCGACAAGACGACGTACCCGATCCGCGCCGTCAGCCAGGTGCGCGTGAAGGTGAGCCTGCCCGACGGACGGCCGGCGCCCGCCGGCACCGAGGTGGCGCTCGCGGCGGTCGACGAGGCCCTGCTGGAACTCGCACCCAACACGAGCTGGGACCTGCTGAAGGCGATGATCCGGCAACGCGCCCACGGCATCGAGACGGCGACCGCGCAGATGCAGATCATCGGCAAGCGCCACTACGGCAAGAAGGCCGCCCCGGCTGGCGGCGGCGGCGGGCAGTTCCCGACACGCGAGCTGTTCGACACGCTGCTGTTGTGGGACCCGCGGGTGCTGCTCGATGCCCGCGGCGAAGCGCTGGTCAAGGTGCCGCTCAACGATTCGCTCACGTCGTTTCGCATCGCCGCGGTGGCCGACGTCGTGCAAGGCGCCGACGCGGCCCTGTTCGGCACCGGCCAGGCGGCCATCCGCGCCACGCAGGATCTGCAGATCGTCTCCGGTGTGCCGCCGCTGGTGCGCGAAGGCGACCGCTACCGCGCGATGTTCACGCTGCGCAACACGACGCCGAAGGCGGTGGAGGCGACGCTCTCCGCGCAGGCCGGCACGAGCGCGTTGACGCCGCAGACACTGCGCATCGCCGCCAACGGCGCGGCCGAGGTGCATTGGGACGTTGCCGTGCCGTTCAACGTGAAGCAGCTCGAATGGACAGTGTCCGCCGAGGCGGCGGGCGCGCGCGACCGCATGAAGATCGTGCAGGCGGTGCGTGAAGCGATACCGGTGCGGGTGCAGCAGGCCACGCTGATGCAGATCGACCGCGCGGTGGCGATCCCGGTGGCCGCGCCGGCCAGCGCGGTCGCGACGGCGCAAGGCGTGCTGCGCGGCGGCATCGACGTGACGCTGCGCCCGCGGCTCGGCGACGGACTGCAGGGCGTGCGCGACTATTTCCAGCGCTACCCGTGGAGCTGCATGGAGCAGCGCGCGTCGGTCGCGCTCGGCCTGCGCGACAGCGAACGCTGGCGCGCCATCGCGAGCCAGCTGCCGCTGTACCTCGACGATGACGGCCTCGCCAACTACTTCCCGCCGGCGCAGGGCTCGCGCGTGACCGGAAGCGACACGCTGACCGCCTACCTGATGTCGGCGAGCCACGAGGCGAGCCGCCTCGGCCACGACTTCAGCATTCCCGAGGACACCCGGGCGAAGATGGAGCGCGGCCTGATCGGCTTCGTCGAGGGCCGAGTGAAGCGCGACTTCTGGGCGCCGCCGTTCCTGCGCAACGGCGATCTCGAGGTGCGAAAGATCGCCGCCATCGAGGCGCTGTCGCGCAGCGGCAAGGTGCGCTCGCGCCTGCTCGACTCCATCCAGATCCTGCCCAACCAGTGGCCCACCGGCGCGGTGATCGACTGGCTGATGATCCTCGAGCGCGTGAAGGAGACTCCCGAGCGCGACAAGCGCATCGCCGAAGCCGAGCAGATTCTGCGCGCGCGGCTCAACGTGCAGGGCACGCGGCTCGGCTTCTCG
>CAJPFZ010000365.1 GCA_905339355.1 Burkholderiaceae bacterium | reverse complement strand
GCCTTGGCCTGCGCGAGTTCGCGCTCCAGCGCGTCGAGGTCGGCCGCGGCGTCGAGTTCGGCGAGTTCGGTTTTCCACTCCGCCAGCAGCGCGGCCAGATCCGCCGGAGGGCGGCGGTAGCGGCGCGCGAGGCTCATCCAGGCGGACATG
The DNA here is from genome assembly GCA_905339355.1 of Burkholderiaceae bacterium. Classification (GTDB taxonomy): domain Bacteria; phylum Pseudomonadota; class Gammaproteobacteria; order Burkholderiales; family Burkholderiaceae_C; genus Albitalea. The sequence goes on along the minus strand of CAJPFZ010000365.1, from coordinate 5,814 downwards.
CGTTCATCGACCTCCTGCAGACGCTCGGGTTCCACCTCGGTGTGGTGCAGGTAGCTCGAGAGCGTGTGCGCCGCGTCCTGCAGCTGGGCCTGCGCGCCTTGCAGCGCATCGATGACCGAGGCCAGTTGTTGGTCGAAGGCGGCCACGTCCTGCAGCGTGTTCATCGCCCGGCCGGTCAGCGACTCGGCGTTCTCGTCACCGTCGTTGATGGCGTCCAGTGCCGCCCGTGCCGCGTCGATCAGCGACTGGGCGTTGGCCAGCTTCTGGTGCTCGCCATTCAATTCCTCCCACTCGCCGGCGCCGGGCGCGAGCTTGTCGAGCTCGCCGATCTGCCAGGCGAGCCGTTCGCGCTCGCGCGACAAGTCCGCCTGCCGCGTCTGCGCCTTGTGCAGCGCCTCGGCTGCCGCCTTCCAGTGCGACCAGGCCGCGGCGAGCGGCGCGGCGTTCACGCCGGCGTAGGCGTCGAGCAGCGCGCGCACCGAGGCGCCGCGCGTGAGGCTTTGCCAGGCATGCTGGCCGTGGATGTCCACCAGGTGGTCGGCCGCCTCGCGCAGCTGCGCAACGGTGGCCGGGCTGCCGTTGACCCACGCGCGGCTCTTGCCTTGGGCATCGATCGTGCGGCGCAGCAGCAGGCTGTCGCCGGCATCGAAGCCTGCTTCGTCAAGCCAGCGAGAGAGTGTGGGCGGCGAATCGAATTCGGCACTGATCTCGGCACGCGGCGCGCCTTCGCGCACCACGCCGGCGTCGCCGCGGCTGCCGAGCGCGAGCTGCACCGCGTCGATCAGGATCGATTTGCCGGCGCCGGTTTCGCCGGTGAGCACCGAGAATCCGGCGTCGAGTTCTACCTCAAGCGAGGTGACGATGACGAAGTCGCGCAGGGCCAGACGTCTCAGCACGACGCCTCCAGCGCATCAAGCGGCGAGGTCATGCCACCCCCGCGTTCCAGCGCAGCTTGCGCCGCAGCGTGGCGTAATAGCTCCAGCCGAGCGGATGCAGGAACCGCACCTGGTGGGCGGAGCGCCTCACGGTGATGCGGTCGCCGTGAAGCAGGCTTGCAAGCGACTGCATGTCGAAGTTCACGCTCGCATCGCGTCCGGCGACGATCTCGATGCGGATCTCGCCCGAGTCGGGCAGCACGATCGGCCGGTTCGACAGGTCGTGCGGCGCGATCGGCACCATCACCCAGCCGGCGATGCCCGGATGCAGGATCGGCCCCCCGGCCGACAGCGCGTAGGCGGTGGATCCGGTGGGCGAGCCGACGATCAGGCCGTCGGCGCGCAGGTTGGCGATGAACTCGTCGCCGATTTCCATCTTGAGCTCGACCATGCTGGCGGTTGCGCCGCGGCTCACCACCACGTCGTTCATCGCGAAGCCTTCGAAGATCATGTGGCCGTCGCGCCAGACGCCGCCTTCGAGCATCGTGCGGCGTTCTTCCTCGTAGTCGCCGCCGATCATCGGCGCCAGCGTTTCGGCGAACTCGTTGATCGGCACGTCGGTGATGAAGCCGAGCCGGCCCTGGTTGATGCCAACCAGCGGAATGCCGAAATGCGCCAACTGCCGCGCGATGCCGAGCATCGTGCCGTCGCCGCCGACCACCACCGCGATGTCGCAATGCTGGCCGAGTTCGGCCGGCACCATCGCGCCATAGTCGGTGAGGCCGGTGTTCAGTGCCGTCTCGCGCTCGAGCGACACCTCGAGCCCCTGCGCGATGAGGAACCGCGCGACTTCATCGAGCACGCCGCGGATGCCCTGCGCGTGGAACTTGCCCACCAATGCGGCGTGACGAAAGCGGCGAGTCATGCGCGGGATTACACCACAGCGTTTTCGCGCGCGACGCCGGTGAAAGTGCCCTGCGCCTACAATGAAAACCATGCTGGACGAGCGCGCCAAGACACTGCTGAAAGCGCTGGTCGAACGCTACATCGCGGACGGCCAGCCGGTCGGTTCGCGCACGCTGTCGCGCGCTTCCGGCCTGGATCTGTCGCCGGCCACTATCCGCAACGTGATGGCCGACCTCGAAGACCTGGGCCTGATCGCGAGCCCCCACACGAGCGCCGGGCGCATCCCCACCGCGCGGGGCTACCGGCTGTTCGTCGACACGATGCTCACCGCGCAGCCGCCGCAATGGAGCGAGGCGCCCGCGATCGAGCCGCAGCTGCAGCCCGACCAGCCGCAGCGTGTGATCGCCAACGCGGCGCAGCTGCTGTCGAACCTGTCGCACTTCGTCGGCGTCGTCACCGCGCCGCGCCGCTCGAGCGCGTTCCGCCACATCGAGTTCCTGCGCCTGGGCGACAAGCGCGTGCTGGTCATCCTGGTGTCGCCCGACGGCGACGTGCAGAACCGCGTCATCTTCACCGCCCAGGACTACACCCAGTCGCAGCTGATCGAAGCGAGCAACTTCCTGACGCAGCACTACGCGGGGCTCACCATCGAAGAGGTGCGCGAACGTCTCAAGAGCGAGGTCGACCAGCTGCGAGGCGAGATCGCCGCGCTGATGCAGGCGGCGGTTGAGGCGGGCACCGAGGCAATGGAAGAAAGCCAGGAGCAGGTCGTGATCTCCGGCGAGCGCAACCTGCTGACCGTGCAGGACTTCTCCAGCGACATGGGCAGCCTGCGCAAGCTGTTCGACCTGTTCGAGCACAAGACGCAGCTGATGCGCTTGCTCGACGTCAGCAGCCGCGCCGAAGGCGTGCGCATCTACATCGGCGGCGAGAGCATGGTGGTGCCGTTCGAAGAGCTGTCGGTGGTGTCGGCGCCGTACGAAGTCAACGGGCAGGTCGTCGGCACGCTGGGCGTCATCGGGCCCACGCGCATGGCCTACGACCGCATGATCCAGATCGTCGACATCACCTCGCGCCTGATCTCCAACGCGCTGTCGCAGAAGTAGCGGCCCGAGCGGCTTGCCTACAATCCGCGGCTCGGGCCGTTAGCTCAGTCGGTTAGAGCAGAGGACTCATAATCCTTTGGTCGTTGGTTCGATCCCAACACGGCCTACCAGGAATGCCGGGGGTTTTGCGATAGCGGTTGCTAACATTGCCTCTGATTTTGCGGAACACTTCCGCAAAATCACCGTAGCAGCTTCACCTTCTTGCCCGCTTTGTGGCGGATGTAGTCGGCGGTCATGGACTCCGTCGTGTGTCCCAAGAGGGCCTGAGCGCCCCGAGTCCCAGACTGATCGTCCGTCTCGGTGGCCGCCTTCGCACGCAAGTCGCGAAACTGGAACAGGGCCTTGTCGATCCCGGCTGCATCCCGAGCGTCGTCAAATCGATTGCGCAGCATTGCGGCTGTTAGTCGCTCGCCCTTCTCGTTGACCAGTAGCGATAGCACTCGAACCCTTGTTTTCGGGGTCTGAGCCGTCTTGTAGGCAGCCATCTCATCGATCAGCAGCTTGAGGTCACCCTCAATCACGATCCGAAGCTTCATCTTCGTCTTGCCTTGCTTCACACGCAGGACGCCGCTTGAGATGTCCGCTTCACTCATGCGCAGTACATCGCCGGGTCGTTGGCCGGTCAGATGTGCGAGGCGAATGGCGAACTGCAATGGCGGTCCTGCCTGCTCCATCACCGCGGCAAGCAATTCGTCGTCCACGTACGCGTCGCGCCCCTCTTCTCGGAACCCCTTGATGCCCATGCAGGGGTTCGGTGCCTTGGTGAAGCCCTGTTCTCGTGCGTAGTTCCAGACGTGCGAGAAGAGTGCCTTCTCGCGGTTGGCTCGCACCTGGCCGAACTTCGGCGGTATCGGAAGAGTCATCTTGCCTTCCTTGCGGCGCTGCTCATTGCGCGCGTCAGCGGCTCTTCTCGCCTCCTTTACGCGCCAGTCCAAGTACTTGCGAATGTGAGTGGGTTCGATGGCGTCCAGCGGAGCTGGGGGATCGTCGAAAAACTTCAGCAGCCATTCCTTCTCTACTTCATTGCCCGCCTGGGTAAGGGGAGCCTTGGTCGGGATGATGTTTTCCCAGTAGTGAGCGAGGACATCGGCGAACGTGGTCCCGGCGCGTGCGGATGACTTCTTGTTCGTCAACTCCGCCCATTTCTGGACTGCCAAGACGTAGTTGGAACCGAGGGCAATCTCTTTGCGAGGTTTGCCGCCCGTGTCCAGGTAGTAGTGAATTTGGTTGCCACGCGGTCGTGCACGCATACCCGGCGGCAGGTTTGTCCATCGCGTCGGTCTGCGTCCCATCAAGCCTCCAGCGCTCTCGGGTGCCAACCTTCCTTAGCCGTTGCATTCTTACCGGTCAGAGCCGCCCACAAGACCACGGGGTGGCCGGTAGCGTTGACGCGGAACGGTATACCGGCTTCGCGTAGCCATTCGATTTGCCGCGATTTCTGCTGGCGACCAGTCAGGCGCTTCAGGTCAGGGTCATCCAGGAACGGGTTTGAATCGCTCATGCCCGCGACTCCTCTTCATCGACTTCACGATCGAATGTCAAGCCGGCGTCGTTCGAAATTCCCACGAAGTGCAGCGGCCAGTGCAGCTCAAGTGCGCGGCGCCTGCCGTTGACATGGTGCATGGCCAGTAGATGGGTTAGTCCTCGTCTCATCTGACGACCTCCTGCCTTGCGCATATGCGCATCAACACTGCTCAGGACCGAGGGAAGTCTTCTTCCGCAATGCATGTTCGTCAACACCTGGTGGGCGTTGCATTGCTATAGTTTTCTAGAGAGCGTTCGCATTGCTCGAGCTTCCTGTTCTACCCGAGCGCGGCCACTTCTTTGGCGCGAGGACTGCGGGCTCCTTCACGCTGCGCCTGAACGAGCCCGGTTGACGACCTGCCAGGCGAGGCAGCTTGAGCCGGCCTCGCCTGGCAGGGTCGCCACCTCCCCCATCCGCGAACTGCTGCCCGCAAGTAGGGTGACACTGGAGTACAGTGAAAACACTTCAACGCCAGTGCCCGACATGAGAAAGTCCGCCCCTCGATTCACCGAGGAAGAATGGCAGCGGCTGCTGCCACTGCTGCAGAACATCCACATCGATCGCCAGCAGGCCGCCTACCGCCGGCTCGTGATGGGGACGACGTTCGTCGAGGCCGGTGCGCCGTTCGGCTACAGCGCGCAGGATGTGAACTTCATCGTCAAGTCGGTTCTGCGCTGGTGGGAGAAGCTCAACAGCCTGCCCGACAAGCCGAAGCCGCCGCCGGGATGGGTGACCCTGGAAGTGATGGTGCCGCGCAATCACGTGGACGATGTGCGACGCGTTGTCGAGGCGCTTTATCCGCTGCCGCACGCGCCGGCACCACGTGCCCGCAAGTCAGCGGCTCCGCCGGTGGCGCAGAAGTCCACCCGGTCCCCGGCCAAGACCACCAGCGGGCGTCGTTAGCTGCACTGCGCGCTGGGTCCGTCAGCCCGATCTACCTCGCTTCGATCACGACATCGCTGGCCGCGTGGGCGACACAGGGCAGGATGAAGCCGTTTGACTTCTCCTCGGCACTCAGTCCGGGCCACTCGATCCGGTAGACGACCTGGCCCTCCGTCATCCTGGCGATGCAGGTCCGGCAAGTGCCGTTGCGGCACGAACTCGCGAGTGGGACTTTGGCGCGCAAGGCCGCCTGCAGCAGCGTCTCGCTGGGGTGTGCGTCGAACTCGGCGTGGGACGGGATGAGCGTCACACGAAACGGGCTCTCATGGGACGTCGGCATGGCGCCGCAGTCTAGCGGGACCGACGGATCGTTCATCACTGCGGTGGTTGTCGGCTTGCCTGCTGTGCCCACGCTATCACGCCGTTCTCGCGGTCAAGACCCTGCGCGCGGGCTGCGCCCGTGCTCGGCGAGGCGGCTGCGCCGCGTCTTGACCGCTGCGCTGCGGCGTGAGGGCAGGGC
>CAJPFZ010000364.1 GCA_905339355.1 Burkholderiaceae bacterium | reverse complement strand
ATCCGGGCGGGTGCGTCGCGCAGATGCACAATCGCCAGCCACCACTCACGCCAGCCAGATGCAGACCGCCTACGCCGCTGCCGCCACGATCGCGGCCTACCTGATCGGCTCCTTGTCCTTTGCCGTCATCGTGAGCCGCCTCATGGGGCTCAAGGATCCGCGCACCTTTGGTTCGGGCAACCCGGGGGCGACCAATGTGCTGCGCACCGGCAACAAGACCGCGGCCATCCTGACGCTGTTCCTCGATGCGCTGAAGGGCTTCGTGCCAGTGTTCCTGGCTGCCCAGTTCGGCCCGCGCGTCGGTCTCGGCGAGGGCACGGTCGCGCTGGTCGGCATCGCCGCCTTCCTCGGCCACCTGTGGCCGGTGTTCTTCCGCTTCCAGGGCGGCAAGGGCGTGGCCACGGCGGCCGGCGTGCTGATGGGCATCAACTGGATGCTCGGGCTGGCGACCTTGGCAACCTGGCTCGTGATCGCGTTCTTCTTCCGCTATGCCTCGCTCGCCTCGATCGTCGCGGCGGCATTTGCCGCGTTCTACCAGCTGCTGTTCTGGGGCGCCGGCCCCGCTGCCGGTGCGGTCACGCTGATGGGCCTGCTGCTGGCCTGGCGCCATGGTGCGAACATCCAGAAGCTGATCAAGGGCACGGAGAGCAAGATCGGTCAGAAGGCGCCGGCCGCCGCGGCGGCGCACCATCCGCCGGACAAGCACGGCGGCCACCATGCACACCGCGGCGAACAGCGCCGCCACCACGGAGCCAAACGATGATCCAGGGCCTGCACCGCTTCCACGTGGGCGACCGCCTGTCGGAGATGGCCGTCTTCAACGGCACCGTCTACCTCGCAGGCCAGGTGCCCGACGACGCGAGCCAGGACATCCGCGGCCAGACACGCCAGGTGCTCGCGGCGATCGAGCGCCTGCTGGGCGAGGCGGGCACTGACAAGGCGCACATTTTGATGGCGCAGATCTTCCTCGCCGACCTGGCCGACTTCGACGGCATGAACGACGTGTGGGACGACTGGGTCGCACCCGGCGACGCGCCACCGCGGGCCACCGTGCAGGCGCGGCTGGCGCGGCCGGAGTGGAGGATCGAGATCGTGGTCACGGCTGCGATCTCGGCCGGCGCCTGAGGCCGCGCATGGCCGCCACCCTGCGCCGACTCGCGCCCTTGCTGCTGCTCGTCGTTGCAGGTTGGGTGGGGGTGCAGCTGCTGCAGAGTTTCAGCAGCGATCGCATTGCGCGCGAGATGGCCGCAAGCGCCAAGGCGGGCGACATCATGATGATCTCGTCGGAAACCTGCGCCTACTGCAAGCAGGCGCGTGCCTGGTTCACGCAGCACCAGGTGGTGTTCGGCGAGTGCTTCATCGAACGCGACCCCGCCTGCGCCGCGGCCTACCGCGCCTTGCAGGCGCCTGGCACGCCGACGCTGGTGGTGCGCGGCCAGCGGCAGGTGGGCTTCAGCCCCGAGCGCGTCATGCAGGCCCTGCGCCGCAGCTGACGGCCCGGGGCGCGGGCGCTGCCCTCTTCTCAGACCACCTGCGCCAACCCCAGCAGTGCCGGGTCGCCGCGGCCGACACGCACCAGCACCGGCTCGGCGCCGCTGATGTCGACGACGGTGGTCGGTTGCGCCGGGCAGGCGCCGGCGTCGACCACGGCTTGCAGCAGCTTCTGGAAGCGCGCACGGATCAGCGACGCATCGTTCATCGGTTCGCGCTCGCCGGGCGGGATCAGCGTGGTCGCGAGAAGCGGCTGGCCGAGGATGGCGAGCAGCTCCTGCGTCACGCGGTGATCGGGCACGCGCAGCCCGATCGTCCGCCGCGAGGGGTGCGACAGGCGGCGCGGCACCTCCTTGGTCGCTTTCAGGATGAAGGTGAACGGCCCCGGCGTGCCGAGCTTCATCAGGCGGTACTGGCGGTTGTCCACGCGCGCGTAGCTCGACACCTCCGACAGGTCACGGCAAAGCAACGTGAGGTGGTGCTTGTCGTCGACGCCGCGGATTCGCCGCAGGTTCTCGGCAGCCGCCTTGTCGTCGAGGTGGCACACCAGCGCATAGCTCGAGTCGGTCGGCACCGCGGCGATGCCACCGGCATGCAGGATCTGCGCCGCCTGCTTCAACAGCCGCGGCTGCGGGTTGTCGGGGTGGACCTCGAAGAGCTGTGACATGGGCGCGGATTGTGCCCGGCCTGCGCACCGGCAGATTGCGCCTATGGCGCAGATCGCGCGATACGCTCAATCGCCCATCGTGTCGACTTGCACCGCCGACACTGGCCGCCGTGCCGCCGCTTCGCGCACGTTGAGCCAGGCGCTGGCCGCGCCGCAGACCGTCACGACAGCCATGCCGACCCAAGCCCAGCCGTCGGGCACGTGGCCGAAGACCAGCCAGCCGAAGGCCGCGGCGGACATCACCTGCACGTAGACGAAGGGCATCAGCGTGGCCGTCGGCGCGAGGCCGAGCGCGAGGATCAGCAGCAGGTGCCCGACGGTGCCCAGCAGGCCGACGAGCAACATCAGCGCGATGTGCCACCCGCTGGCCGCGCGCAGCACGCCGGGCACGTCGATGCCGCTGGCCAGCAGCAGCGGCGTCAGCATCAGCATGCCCACGGCGCCGGTGTAGAAGTGCGTCGTGTACGGGCTCTCCAGCGCCGACAGCTTGCTCGTCAGCACCTGGAAGCTCGCATAGCAAAGCGTTCCGGCCAGCGGGAACAGCACCGCCCAGCCGAACAGCCCGCTGCCCGGGCGGATGATCACCAGCGCGCCGGCGAGGCCGCCCGCGACCAGCGCCCAGCGCAGCGGCGAGACCCGCTCGTGCAGCAGCCAGGCGGCCAGCAAGGTGACGACCACCGGCGTGAGCATGACGATTGCGGTGAACTCGGCCACCGGCATGTACTGCACGCCGAAGAAGCTCATCGCGCTGGTGGCCAGCAGCAGCATCCCGCGCACGAGCTGGAACCTCGGGTGGGCCGCACGAAAGCCCGCGGTCTTCGAGCGCGCGAGCCACAGCGTCATCGCCGCGGCCTGGAACGCATAGCGCACCCACAGCATCAGCAGCACGGGCAGAAAGGGGCCGGCGAACTTGACGGTGGTGTCCATGCCGGCGAAACACACCGACATCAGCGCCACCAGCGCGACACCGATGCCCGCACGGCGGGCGGCGCCGCTTGTCACGATGGCCGATGCACCCGCTCGGCGAGCGGCTCCCACACCGGGGTCAGCTTCGCCGGCAGCACGGGCAACGCGCCGAGGTCGGTGTGGCTCTCGTCGGGGCTGTGGAAGTCGGCGCCGCGCGACGCGTAGAGGCCGAACTCGATCGCCATGTCGGCGTACTTCACGAAGTCCGCGGCGTGGTGGCTGCCGGTCACCACTTCGACCGCTTGGCCGCCATGACTCTTGAACTCGGTGAAAAGGGCGTATTCCTCGTTGGCCGTGAATCTGTAGCGTCCCGGGTGGGCGATCACGGCGATGCCGCCGGCGCCGGTGATCCAGCCCACCGCGTCGCGCAGCGAGGCCCAGCGGTGCGGTACGTAACCGGGCTTGCCGTCGACCAGGAAGCGGCGGAACACCTCGTGCGTGTCGTGGCAGATGCCGCTGTCGACGAGATGCCGTGCGAAATGCGTGCGCGAGATCAGCTCGGGATTGCCGACGTACTGCAGTGCGCCTTCGTAGGCGTTCCGGATGCCCACCGCGGCGAGTCCACCCGCCATCTCCATCGCCCTCTCGCGCCGGCCGCCGCGTGTGGCGGCGAGCCCCGCCACGAGCGCCGCGTCGTCGGCGTCGAAGCCGAGGCCCACGATGTGCACCGTGGTGCCAGCGAAGGTGACCGAGATCTCGGTGCCGGTGAGGTAAGGCAGGGCGAGGCCGAGCGCCGCGTCCATCGCCCGCCGCTGGCCGCCGACTTCATCGTGATCGGTCAGGGCCCACAGTTCGACGCCGTTCGCCTTGGCGCGCGCGGCGAGTGCTTCCGGCTCCAGCGTGCCGTCGGACACG
>CAJPFZ010000363.1 GCA_905339355.1 Burkholderiaceae bacterium | reverse complement strand
GTAGGCCTTGGCTTCGCCGCCGAACTTGCTCGCCAGCACCGACGTGATCGCCGCCGTCAAGGTCGTCTTGCCGTGGTCCACGTGCCCGATCGTGCCCACGTTCACGTGCGGCTTGGTCCGTTCAAATTTGCCTTTTGCCATTTCTTGCTCCTAGCAACCCACGTTGGGGAAGTGATTTTGGTGCCCATGGCGCGGATCGAACGCGCGACCTCTCCCTTACCAAGGGAGTGCTCTACCACTGAGCCACATGGGCATCGACACGGGCCTGTGCACTTGATGGGCAGTGCACAGGCCCCTGGCGACGCTTGCTGGAGCGGGTGAAGGGAATCGAACCCTCGTCTTAAGCTTGGAAGGCTTCAGCTCTACCATTGAGCTACACCCGCCCGGGATCCGGGAAATCAACCCGTCTTCACTCGTGACAACGGACATGCGCCAGCAACTCGCATGTCCGCTCTCCTACTTCAAAACCGTTTCGCCTGGTGGAGGAGGCTGGATTCGAACCAGCGTAGGCGTAAGCCAACAGATTTACAGTCTGCCCCCTTTAGCCACTCGGGCACCCCTCCGCGGCGAACCTCAGAGTATAGCAGCGTATCGCCACGATCCTTGTTCGGGGCGAATGGGCAAGTACCGGGTGGGTGCAGCGATTCAGAAATCGCAGAAGGTGTTGACCGTCAGACGGCCCTGGCGCGGGTCGCTGAGCAAACTGCGGGCGGGATTGACGCAGGCACTGTGCAACAAGCTGCCGGGATACACCACCAGGCGGTTGACGCGGGCGGGGATCATGCCGAGAAAGGTGAACTGCTCGTCGGAACGGTCGAAGTAGCGCGCCCGCGGGACCCGGCGGTTGACTTCTTCGTGATAGACGTCGAGGTAGCGCTCCCGGTTCTCGGCGGTTATTCGCTGCCAGCCCGTGGCGTTGTGGCGGTAGAAGCCGGTGCCGCCATGGGTCTTGTCGCACAGATAGAGCAATGCAGCCATGCAGTGCGGCGTGCTGGCGTCAAAGTGCGGTGTGCGCTGCAGGGGACCCAGGTCTTCGGGCTGCGTGGTGGTGAGAGAGAAGGCGCTGAGCCCCACCTTGATACCCAGGTGTTCGGGCACCTGGAAATTGACCTTGATGAGCGGCTCCAGCAACTCCGCGAGCGTTTGCGTGTAAGCCGCGGGAGCGGGTGCACGAAGACCCGGGTAGCCCTTCTGTTCTGCCAGCGTGGCGGACGGCTCGAAACGGCTCTGGCAGGCGGCTTCCACCAAGGCTTGCGGATCTTGGAGGAAATTGTCGACAAAGACGATGTTCTGCCCGCCGATGTTCACGGATTGGATGTCAGGCGGCATTCGGATGATGACGGGCGGACTCATGTGGCGGGCCGATGGACAGCTCAGCAGCTCAGCGAGGGTCTGGCTTGGATCATAGAAAAGACCCGGCCTGAGCCGGGTTCTTTTGGGGAGGCGGGACGAAGCCCGACACTTCAGAACTTGGCGCTGAGGCCGAGTTGATAGGTGGTCTCACCCTCGAACGACCATGTCGGGAAGCCGTTGCGCAGCGAGGGGCGCTGCGCGGCGGCGTTGCCTGCGCCGAACTGCACGTCGTCCTCCTTCGTCAGGTTGATCGCCTCGAAGGACAGGCGCAGGTTCTTGGTGATGTTCCAACCCAGGCTCAGGTCCAGGCTGCCAGTGGCGTCGTGCATTCGGTTGCCGTACCACCCGTTCTCGCGAACCATGTACTTCGAACGCCAGCTGTAGGCCAGACGGGCCGAGTACCTGTCGGTCTCGTAGTAGCCCACCAGGTTGGCGTTGTGCTTCGAGGACAAGGTGAAGAGGTTGAGTTCGTCCTGGTAGCTCGTGGCGGGCGCCTTGGCGTCGGCGTAGGTGTAGTTGGCGGCCACGCCGAAGCCGTTGCCGAAGGCATGGTGACCCTGCAGTTCCACCCCCCTGACGGTGCCGCCGCCGGCGTTGACGTACCGGTTGACGGTCCAGTTGTCGACACCGGTGTCGGGGCTCACCACGCCGACGCTCTGGTTGAGCAGGGTCTGGGTGGTGACGAAGTTGTTGATCTTCTTGTGGAAGAGCGCCGCGGACACCAGGTTGCCGCGGCCATAGTAGTGCTCGATGCCCAGGTCGAACTGGGTGGACTTCTGCGGCTTCAGGGTCGGCGAGCCGTAGTTGAATGCATCGTTGGCGGCGTTGGTGTCTGCAAAGCCGATCACCGACGTGAGGAACATGTTGTCGAAGTTCGGGCGGGTGATCGCTTGCGCGGCAGCGAATCGCAGCAGCGTGTTCCTGTTCAGTTCGTAGACGAGGTTGAGGCTCGGCAGGACATCGTTGTAGGTCGCCTTCTGGGTGACCTTGTTCGTGCTCCAGCCGTTGTTCTGACCGATGTCGCCGGGTATCGAGGTGCCGTCGAAGTCATAGCCGGTGGCGGACACGTTGGTGCGGATGTAGCGCAAGCCGAGATTGCCGCGCAGTGCGTCCTTCTCGAACTCGACCATGCCGTACAGGGCCGAGTTCTTCTCCCTCAGCTGGGCGTAGGCCGAGCGGTCTTCAACCCAGTCGGTGATGTTGGCTGACGCCAACGCCAGCATCGCGTCGATGTTCGGCTTGGGAACGCTCCAGCCGCCGACCAAGCCCAGGCTGCCGTTGTACAGGCCTGCCGTATTGCCCGGGATGGCGGTTGCGGCGTGCACGCCACGTGCGCCTGTGCGCGTGAACGTGTGTTCCGTCGCACGCGCGCCGGTCTTGAAGGCGGTCAGTCCACCCCAGTCAAGGTCGATGCTCGCGTCCGCCTGGACGAACTTCTCCTTGTCCGAATTGGGGCCTCGGCCGGAGGCCCAGGTTTCGGGCGACGAGGTGGCAGGCAAGTTGCCGACGCCGATGGTTTGGTCGGACGACGGCCGCACCGAAATCTGCTTGCCCGTCGCGTCGATCGTGCCCGTCCACAACGGCAAGGACGCCCCAGGGGTCCAATTGCCATAGGCGAAGTTGGCCGTCTGGTTGGTGCCGCCGTCGGCCTTGGTCGAGCCGGCCACGCCCGACACCTTGAAGCCGTCACCCCTGTAGGAGCCGTCCAGCACCAGGCTGTCCGAATCCATCGACGCGGAGCGCACCCAGTTTTGCAGGAACACGTTGTCCGTCGCGGGGTTGGCCACGTCGCGGGTGTGCAGGACGCACAGGCCGGACGCATTGGTCTGGGCGCACGTGCCGGAGTTGCCCGTGAAGATGTAGTGGCTCGTGTTGGAGTTGTTGGCATCCAGCTCCAGGTGCAGGACGTTCAGGCTGACGTCGAAGCCCTCCGCCGGCCGGGCCTGCAACGTCACGTTCAAAGCCTTGCGCTCGCGCTCCTGCACGAAGCTGGTGGGCGCCACATCGCCCGACCAGCGCATGTCGGCTTCGACGCCGCGCCGGATGTAGTCGCCCTTCTCCGTCGCGCCGGCGATCAGCACGCCGAAGGTCTTCGAGTCGTTCCTCCAGCTGTAGAGCCCGGACAGATCGGCGTTCGCGTCACTGATGGTGCCCTTGCCGTACTTGATGCCGGCGAAGACGGTGTTGGCGCGCAGGTCGAGCGGCTTGCGCGTCTTGACGATCACGGTGCCGCCGATGCCGCCTTCGGTCAGGTCGGCCTGGGACGACTTGTACACCTCGAGGCCGCCAATCAATTCGGAGGGCAGCAGGGAGTAGTTGAAGGAGCGGTCGATCGACTTCTGGTCGTACCAGCCCGTGGACGCCACTGTTTGACCGTTCAGGGTGGTGTAGGTCATTTGCGGGTCGGTGCCGCGGATGGACACCGAAGCGCCCTGGCCGAAATCGCGTCCCACCGAGACGCCCGGGATGCGGCCCAGGGCTTCGCCCACGTCGGAGTCCGGCAGCTTGCCCACGTCTTCGGCGGAAACCGCGTCGACCACGGCGGTGCTGTTCTTCTTGATGTTCACGGCCGATTCAAGCGAGGCACGGATGCCCGTGATCACGACCGTGTCGAGCTGCTGCGCGCCTGGTTTGGCGGCTGGAGCGGAAGCGGCTCCAGCCGGCGCCGCCGGTGTCTCAGACTGCTGCGCTTGCGCCGGCACAATGACGCCAACCAAAAGGAGAGCGACCGCCGACGCGATGGGTGTCCGTTGAATCTTCATTTGTCTGCCTCTGTGAATTTGGGCCCCTCGTGTTCTCCGGCCCGTTACCCCGTGGGATCCGAAGCGCTGACCAAAGACGGCGCCTCAGAACCCCCCAATGCCAAAACCACTCTGACAAGTCTTTGCGTACCAATACGCTACCACTTGATGCCACTATGCTACCAATCATCGGGGAATGCAAGCCGGTTTTCGCCCTGAGAGACGAAGACCACGCACCTCGAATCTCCGCTGGTACACGAGGCTTACCGAGGGAAGAACTCGGCCAGTGATAGACCAGCCTGTATTGAACTGGTATGGTTATCACGGATGGCAAACTGGTCAGCCGGTGACCGTACCGGTTGTGGAGACCCCGAATGAGTTCACTCGCCCAACTGCTCAAGCCGCTGGACCCGAACCAGAGCCTGCCCCTGTACCAGCAGCTGCAGCGCGCCATCAAGGAGGCGATCGAGCAGCACCTGCTCGGACCCGACGACGCCTTGCCGTCGGAGCGCCAGCTGGCCGAGGACTTCGCCGTCTCGCGCATCACCGTGCGGCGGGCGATCGAGGGGCTTGCACAGGAAGGCTGGATCGTCAGCCGCCAAGGCTCGGGCAACTTCGTCTGCACGCGCGTCGAGAAGAACTTCGCCAAGCTGACCTCGTTCTCCGAAGACATGCGCGCGCGTGGCCGCACGCCGCACAGCGTGTGGCTCGACCGTTCGCAGGGCACGGTGACACCCGACGAAGCCCTGAAGCTGGGTTTGAGCCCGGGAACGCTCGTCTATCGCTTCCGCCGGCTGCGTTTCGCCGACGAAGCGCCGATGGCCGTGGAGTGCGCCACCTTCGTCGCCTCCTGCCTGCCGCCGCTCGATCAGATCGGCGAGTCGCTGTACCTGGCGTTGGAGCAACTGGGCAACCGGCCGGTGCGTGCGTTGCAGCGCCTGCGCGCGCTGCTGCTCAACAGCGAGCAGGCCAAGCTGCTCGAAGCCAAGACCGGAGACGCCGGGCTGCTCGTGGAACGGCTCGGCTACTTGCGTGACGGCCGAGCGATCGAACTGTCTCAGTCGTACTATCGCGGCGACATGTACGACTTCATTGCCGAACTCAACGCCGGAGCGTGAGGCGCAACGACGCGCTCAGATCTTGAAATAGATCTTCCGGCGGTCGAGCGCCGCGGCCAACATCCACCACAGCGCGACGAAGCTCACCGCATAGGCCAGCGAAGGGAAGGCCGGGCCGGTGATGGGCACGAGCCACGCGAAGCCATGGCGATAGAGCGGGCCGGCCCAGCCGAGCGCGGCGAACGCGCACACCATCAGCCACGAGCCGGCATATGCCGCAATCGCGTTGACGCCGAAGCTGCTTCCCACGGCCGGCATGCCGCGGCGATCGATCAGCCAATGTGCGAGCCACAGAGCCAGCAGTGCCCAGCCGCCTGTCCACAACACATAAGACGAGGTCCACAGCTGCTTGTTGATCGGCAGGATCAGCGACCACACCCCGCCAGCCAGCAAGGCGGCCACGCCGGCGCGCCAGAGCCACGTCGGCTGCCCGCGCCGCAGCCACTCACCCGCGCGCAAGCCGAGCAGTGTGGTGGCGAGCGCCGGCAGCGTGCTGAGCAGCCCTTCGGGCTCATGGCCGAGGCCCGTGGCCGAATCGAACTCGTAGGCAAAGCGGCCGAGCAGCGCAGCGTCGAGGCGGCTCGCCAGATTGCCTTCCTTGGTCAGCGATCCACCGATCAGCAGCAGCGCCCAGTAGCCGAGCAGGATGGCCACGATCACGCCCCACTGGGTGTGCGCGCGCGCATGGATCGAGATCAGGCCCGCGGCGGCGAAGCACAGCCCGATGCGCTGCAGCACGCCGAAGGGCCGGAAGGCGCGCGTGTCCATCGCCCAGTGCGCGACCGCGTGCAGCAGCAGTCCCAGCACGATGATGCGCAGCGCCCGCGCCAGCACGGCCCGGCCAAGGGCATCGCGATCGCGGCCCGCCTCGACGCGCGCGCCGAGACTCAACGACAGCGACACACCGACGATGAAGAGGAACATCGGAAAGACGAGGTCGGTGGGCGTCATGCCGTGCCAGGCGGCATGCTGCAGCGGCGCATAGACATGGCCCCAGTCGCCGGGGTTGTTGACCAGCAGCATCGCCGCCACCGTGAGGCCGCGCAGCGCGTCCACCGACTGCATTCGGTTTCCCATTCGCCGCTGCTCCCGTTTCAGAAATCGCAGGTCGAGGCGAGTGGCGGGTCGGCCGGCGGCACGCCGTCGACTTGACCCACGCCACGCTGGCGCAGCGCGTTGACCGCCGCATCGACCTGTTTCGGCGACAGCGACTGGTTGCGCACGTGATAGACCCAGTCCACGTCCTGCTGGTAGCGCCGCGGCGCGGTCACGTCCGGCAACAGCCCGCCCGGCGAGAACCAGAGATTGAAGTTGATCGACATCGGTACCGCCGGGTAGTTGCGCCCGCCGTGTTCGTCGAGCAGCGCACCGTCGAGGTACCAGCGGGTCTTGCCGCTGCCGACTTGCATCACCAGCACGTGCCAGCCGTCGAGCGCCTGCAAGTGCTGCAGCGGCCGGTTGTAGGCCTGCCATGGATTCAGCGAGACGGTCTGCCAGCTGACGCCGTAAAGCCGCGTCTTCGCATCGCCCCATCCACCGTTGGGCAGGTACTCCCAGTCGAGTTCGCTGAACTCGGGATCGAAGTCGAAGCGCAGCGGGCTGACGGCGTAGAAGGTCTGCACGATCACGTCGCCATCGGGACCCGTCACCGGCGTGTCGCTGAAGCGCACGCGCGCGGCGTAGGTGCCTTCGAAGTACTTGCGCGCATGGCACAACTGCGCGTGTGTCGTGCCTTGCGGCGTGCCGTCGGTCTGCGCCGACAACCGCAACAGGCGGTTGCCGGGGCGATGCGGATCGTCGACCAGCGTGATCGAGTCGGCCGACCAGGCCGCGCCCTCGATGCCGGGATGACCTTGCTTCGTGCGCAAGGTCCAGCTGTGTGCCGCGAGCGCCCGAAGATCGGGCTGGCCGAAGTCGTCGAAGAACACCTCGGTGTGCACCGTGTCGGCCGGAAGCGCCGCACAGCCGGCGAGCCACACCGCGCCGGCCGCGGCGATGCTGCCCGCGGGCCTCATGCCTTCGCCGGCTCGGCGCTCGTCGTGTCGGGCGCGGTGGTGCCGGGCGGCACGTGGATGAACCACGACATCACCAGCACCGGCACCGCCGCGAGCAGCACCCAGACGAAGAAGCCTTGGTAGCCGAGCGCCGTCTGGATGTCGCCGCTCACGAGCTTGAACAGCACGAAGCCCAGCTGCATCACGCCGGTGCCGATCGCGTAGTGCGCGGTCGTGTACTTGCCCTTGGCGACCACCTGCATGATGTAGAGGATGATGCCGACGAAGCCGAAGCCGTAGCCGAACATCTCGAGACCCAGCGCAGCGGCGATCAGCGACAGGTCGGTCGGCAGCGCCGTGCTGAGGTAGTAGAAGACGAGATTCGGCAGGTTCATGCCGATGATCAGCAGCGGCAGCGCGCGCTTCAATCCCAGCCACGCGGTGAAGTAGCCGCCCATGATGCTGCCGGCGATGAAGGCCACCGTGCCCGCCGTGCCATAGACGATGCCGACCTGATCGGTGCTGAGCCCGAGACCTCCGGCCTCGCGCGGGTCGCGCAGGAACAGCGGGCCGATGGTCTGGATCTGCCCCTCGCCGGCGCGGAACAGGATGATGAAGACGATCGCGATCCAGATACCAGGCTTGCGAAAGAAGTCGAGCAGCACGTCGCGCAGCAGCTGCGCCGTGCCGTGCAGCGAACGGTCGGCGCGCGCCGCGTTGGCGCTGTTCGGCAGCGCCCACAAGTGGTAGCTTGCGAGCACGGCCATCATCGCGCCGAGGGTCAGGAAGATCACCGTCCACGATTGCGCCGCCGGCATGCGCTTTTCCAGCGTTCCGGCCAGCACCAGGATGCCGCCGGCGGCCATCAGCCGCGCCGCGTTGAAGAACGCCCCCTGCCAGCCGGCGTACATCGCCTGCTGCTTGGCGCTCAGGCTCGCGATGTACAGGCCGTCGGCGGCGATGTCGTGGGTGGCCGACGAGATCGCGAGCAGGCTGAGCACCGCCACGACCACCGCGAACCAGGTCGGCAGCTGCAGCGCGAGCGCCACCAGCCCCATCGCCGTTGCGCCTGCAAACTGGAAGGTCACGACCACCGTCTTCTTGTTCGGCGCCAGTTCGAGAAACGGGCTCCAGAGCGGCTTGAAGACCCAGGCCAGGCCGAGCAGCGCGGTGTAGTGGCCGATCGACGCGTTGTCGACGCCCATGCTCTTGAACATCAGCCCCGCGATCATCGCGACGGTGAAGAACGGCAGGCCCTGGACGAAGTACAGCGTCGGCACCCAGGTGATCGGCGAACGTCCGGTGGTCATGGCGGTCCTTGGCAGGGCGGAGATCAGCGCTCGCGGGTCAGCTGCACCGGCGGGTGGCCGGGCGCTTCGCCGCCACCCTCGAGCCAAATGCGCAGGGCGGCGAGCGCGCCTTCGGCATAGCCCCAGGTCACGACCGACGGTGCCGCGATGTCCAGCGCCTGGAACGGGTTCCACAACACCAGGTGCAGAGCAGGCTGCCAGTCGGCGCAGCGTCCGCCGTAGCGTTCGCGGTGGTTGGAGGCGAGTAGCGTCTGCCGTCCGTCCTGCGGGATGCGAGACCAGTCGAGTGCGCGCAGGTCGCCGACCTGCACCAGCTCCACGTCCGCGAAGCCGGCGAACAGCGTCGCCACGTCTTCGCCCGTCGGACCCGCCTCGGAGACGCCGTCGCAGGGCACGCTGCCTTGGGTGAAGACCCGCAGCGGCGTGTCGCGCCGCGGCGGCTGCGGCGCACGGAGCGCCGTGAGGCCGGCGGCCCAAGCGCGGCGCATCAGCTGATCGTCGGACTGGCGCCGTGTCGCGCCGTAGTCGCTCGCCTGCGATGGGAAGCGCTGCGCGAGCGCATCGAGACGCGCCCTCGCCTTCATCAGCAGCGGCAGCGGCAGCGCGCCGCTCGCCTGCGCTTCGCCAATGGCGCGCAGCGCCGCGGCCTGGTCGGCCTGCGAGCCGAGCGCCATCGCCATGTCGGCGCCGGCCTGCAGCGTCAGCACGGCGGCGCGGTCGTGGCCGTAGCGGTCGTGGATCGCCTTCATCACCAGCGAGTCGGTGATCACCACGCCGTCATAGCCCCACTCGCCGCGCAGCAGCTCGCCGAGGATCCTGCGCGACAGCGTGGCCGGGTGATCGGGGTCGAGCTGCGGGTAGACGATGTGTGCCGTCATCATCGCCGGCGCCTCGTCCTTCAAGGCCTCGAAGGGCAGGAACTCGAGGGCCTTCAGTTCGGCCAGCGGCTTGTCGACCACCGGCAGGTCGCGGTGCGAATCGACATGCGTGTCGCCGTGGCCGGGAAAGTGCTTGACGCAGCAGGCCACGCCTTCGCGCAAGGCGCCGCGCATCCACGCGCCCGCGAGACGCGCGACGTCGCGCGGGTTCTCGGAAAAGCTGCGCTCGGCGATCACCGGATTGGCCGGGTTGTTGTTGACATCGAGCACCGGCGCGAAATTCCAGTTGATGCCGAGGCTCCTCACGCCGCGCGACACCGCCGCGCCGACGGCTTCGGCCAGCGCTTCGTCGCCGGCGGCGCCGAGCGCCATCGCGGCCGGCGGCTGCGGCAGGAAGGTCGCGCGCACCACCGAGCCACCCTCCTGGTCGAGGCCGATCAGCGCGTGCTCGCCCATCACCTCGCGCAGGTCGGCGGTGAGCCGGCGCACCTCGGCTTCACTGCCGAGGTTGCCGCGGAACAGGCACACCGCGCGGATGTGGTTGTCCCGCAGGAAGTCGGCCTGCGAACGGTCGAGCGAGGTGCCGGCGATGTCGACCATCACCAGCTCGCCCGGATGGAACGGCGTCGTGTTCATTGTGTTCGTGTGACCTTGGCCAGGTGGCGCGGCCGATCGGGGTCGAAGCCACGCGCACGCGCCAGCGCCTCGACCATCGGATAGAAGCTCTGGATGGCCGAGATCGGATCGAGCTCGACCGACGCGGTCTCGGTGATCGGCAGGTTGCAGCCCGGCGTACCCGCGGGTGCGGCCAGCAGCACGCGCGCGCCGCGATGCCGCATCTCGTCGGCCAGCGAGAACAGACCCGCCTGCGCCGGCCCGCGAGGCGCGAAAACGAGCAGCGGGTAGCCCTCGTCGATCAGCGCCATCGGCCCGTGTTTCACCTCGGCGCCCGAGAAGGCTTCGGCCTGGATCGCGCAAGTCTCCTTGAACTTGAGCGCAGCCTCCATCGCGATCGGCAGGCCGGTGCCGCGGCCGATGACGAAGAGCCGATCTGACTGCGCGAGCGCGTCGACCGCCGGGGTCCAGTCGCTGTGCGCGGCACGCGACAGCACGCCGGGCAGGGCTGAGAGCGCGGCCTGCAGCACGAGATCGTCCTGCCATGCGGCGACCAGGCGCGCACCGGCCACCAGCTGCGCGATGAAGCTCTTGGTCGCCGCGACACTGGTCTCGCTGCCCGCGTGCAGCGGAAACACCCACTGCGCCGCGCGCGCCAGCGGCGACTCGGGGTCGTTGACGAAGGCGGCCGTCGTCGCGCCGCCCTCGCCGAAGAAGCGTGTCGGCGCCACCAGGTCGGGACTCTGGCCCGACTGCGAGAAGGCAAACGAGGTGAGGCCGGTGCACACGATCTGCGACTGGTACAGCGTGATCAGCGACATCGGCAGCGAGGTGACCAGCCGGCCCAGGCGCGCCATGATCAGGTATGCCATGAAATGCGCGGCGTGGTCGGAGCTGCCGCGCGCGATGGTCAGCAGCGAGCTGGGCGACCTGGCCCGCAGCAAGGCACCGAAGTCGCTGTACGACAGGTCATCTTGCGCCAGCTGCCGCGACACCGCCGTCGGCGCTTCGCGCGCTTCGATCAGCATGCGCGACGAACGCTGAACATCAGGCGAGTTCAACCACCGCTCCTTCGACATGCACTTGCGTCAGTTGCAGGTCGCGATTGAGCGCGACGACGTCGCCCCAGGCGCCGGCCGCGAGGCGCCCTCGATCGGTGGCGCCGATGTAGTCGGCGGCGTGGGTGGAGACGCGGCGCGACGCGTCGGCAAGGTCGAGCCCGAGTTCGTCGACGAGGTTGCGCAATGCCTGGTCCATCGTCAGCGTCGAGCCGGCCAGCGTGCCGTCGGCCAGCCGCACGCCGCCGAGGCACTTGGTGACCTGGTGGCGGCCGAGCTTGTATTGGCCGTCGGGCATGCCGGCCGCGGCCGTCGAATCGGTGACGCAGTACAGGCAGGGGATGGCGCGCAGCGCTACGCGGATCGCGCCCGGGTGGGCATGCAGCAGGTCCGGGATGATCTCGGCGTAGGTTGCGTGCGCCAGCGCCGCACCCACCATGCCGGGCTCGCGGTGGTGCAGGCCCGTCATCGCATTGAAGAGGTGCGTGAAGCCGCCGGCGCCGCGCGCGATCGCCTCGACGCCCTCTTCGTAGCTGCCCAACGTGTGGCCGACCTGCACCTTGAAGCCGGCAGCGACCAGCGCCTGCACTGCCTCCATGTTGCCCGGCACCTCGGGCGCCAGGGTGATCAGGCGCACCGGCGCCATCGCGTTGAGGCGCTGCAGCTCGGCGGCGCTGAAGGGCCGTGCGAAGTGGGGCTGCGCGCCCAGCTTGCCGCTGTTGATGTAGGGCCCCTCGAGGTGCACGCCCAGCACCCGCGCGGCGTTGTGCGCGCGGCCCGCGCACACGTCCTTCAAGCCGGCGAACGCCGTCTCGAGGTCGCTCATGGGCGCCGTCATCGTCGTCGCGAGCAGCGCGGTGGTGCCGTGGCGCGCATGCAGTGCCGCGACCTGTGCAGCTGCGTCGCCGCCCTCCATGATGTCGTGGCCGCCGCCGCCATGCACGTGCAGATCGACGAAGCCGGGCAGCAGCAGCGGCTGAGCCGAGTCGCGCGCCCGCGCCGCGTCGATCGGCTCGCCTTCGATGCGCGCGATGCGCCCGTCGGCCGCGAACTCGATGCCACCCGACACGAACCCCTGCGGGGTGAGGATGTTGCCCTTCAACGCCGTCATCGCCTCATCCTTCTCTTCTCATCTCGGCCACGAAGTCGTAATAGTCGCTTCGGCAATAGGAATGCGTGAGCTCGACCGCCTGCCCCGATTCGAGGTAGCCGATGCGTGTGATGAACAACACCGCCTGCCCCACCGGCACACCGAGCTGCTGCGCGAGCCGCGGCTGCGCGTTGAGGGCGCGGATGTGCTGCAGCGCGCGCACCGGCGCCTGGCGCGTGCTCGTCAGGTACTCGTACAGCGACCCCTCCACGGCCGCCGGCCGGGGCAGCACGCTTTGCGGCAGCACGCTCACTTCGTAGGCCATCACCACGTCGTCGGCCAGTCTCAGCCGCTCCAGACGAGCAACCCGCGCGCCCGGCGAGAGGCCAAGGCTCAACTGCTCGTCCGGGACGGCCGCGGTGATGGCGCGCTCCAGCCACTTCGACGACGGGGTGTAGCCGCGCTGGTGCAGCTCTTCGGAGAAGCTCGTCAAACGCGACAGCGGCTGCTCGATGCGCGGGGCGATGTAGTTGCCCGACCCGCGCCGTCGCACGATCAGGCCCTGCTCGACCAGCTGGTCGATCGCCTTGCGTGCGGTCACGCGCGAGACGTCGAGCGAATCCGACAGCAGCCGCTCGGAAGGCAGCGCTTCGTCGGCCTGATAGTGACCATCGCGGATGGCCTGGCCAAGCTTGCGCGCCAGCTGCACGTACAACGGCGAGCTGTCGCGCGCGTCGGGTCTGAATTCGAAGCTGGCCGGACCGCTGGAGCGGCGTGCCGCTGCGACATCCGCATGGAGCGCCTGGCCCCGAGCGGGGGCTCGCGCAGCTCTGGGCGCGTGACGCGGCACGGCAGACTTGGACGCCGTCATGGCTGCCCGTCGACAGCGTGCCGGATGAGCGTGAGCGCGCCGGCGGCGGGTCCGTCGGCGGCATCCACCATGCGGCTTCGCACCGCTGGCGACATGCGCCCGGCGAGGCGGCGGCCAATGCTGCCGCACACCGCCAGCGGCAGGCCACCTTGCGGGTCGAGGGCGAGCGCGATCGCATCGAGCGATGCGACGGCGCCGGCAAGCAGCTGCGCGGCGGCCGGGTCGGCCGCCTCGTGGCTGAACACCGCGGGCGCGAGCTGCGCGTAGGCGAACTGGCCGGCGTGGTCGCACCAAGCCTGCAGCGAATCGCGGCTGTCGCCGCAGGTCTGCCAGACGTGGCGCGCCAGCGCGCCGGCATTGATTCGGCCGTCCAGCGCGCATTGCGCGAGGCGCACCGCCCGCAGGCCGAGCCAGGCGCCGCTGCCTTCGTCGCTCACCGGGAAGCCCCAGCCACCGACGCTGAAGCGGGTGCCGTCGGGGCGCAGTACCTCGCCGATGCTGCCGGTGCCGGCGGCGACGATGGCGCCCGGCTTGCCGCCATGGGCGCCGAGCAGCATCGTGTAGGAGTCGGTTTCGGCGATCAGTCGCCCGAAGCCTGGGTTGCGAGCGACGAACTCGTCCCGCCACGGACGGTTGCTGACCCCCGACAGGCCGGCGCCAACGGCGCAGCGCTCCCATGGCGGCACGTCGATCCCTGCCGAGGCGAATGCGTTCGTGACCGCAAGCTGAACCTGCGCCCAAGCCGCCGCGATGCCTTGCCCGAGTGCCGACGGGCCGGCATGGCCCTGCCCCAGCACCGGGCCGCCCCGCCGGGCGAGAAGCGCCCGCGTGGCGGTCCCACCCCCATCCACACCGACCAGAAACTCGACCATGACCGCCTTCGGCCTCTCCGTATTTTTTCCGAGACGCCGCGGCGCCCTTGCATGGAACCAGTTTAGTACCAGTAATACCACTACGTCAATTGGTATTAGCGGTCGTTGATCCCTTGAAACGACGCCTTCCGGATGTGAACGATCGGTGAGAGAGCCTACCCGAGCTCACCAGCATGGTAGATACCAGTCACCAAGGCGCGGCGCCAAGGGCAAAGGGTCCGGTCTACTTCACGAACTGTTCGTTGCCCACCATGCCCAGCTTGGTCACACCCAGCCGCTGGGCGCTTGCGAGCACGGTGGCCACGGCCTTGTATTCGACGAGCTTGTTGGGCCGCACGTGCACTTCGGGCTGGTCGGCAATGGCCGCGGCCTGCGCGAGTTTGGCTTCGAGCGCCGCCCGGTCGGCGAGCATCTCGCCGTTCCACAGCACCGTGCCGTCGAAGTCGATGTCGATGGTGACGACCACCGGCTCGGCCGTCTGCGGCGGCGGCGCGCCTGCGGGCATGTTCAGGTTGACCGAGTGCAGCTGGATCGGGATGGTGATGATCAGCATGATGATCAGCACCAGCATCACGTCGATCAGCGGCGTGGTGTTGATGTCGATCATCAC